>DATEEV010000252.1:0-11177 GCA_035281005.1 Microthrixaceae bacterium
GAACGGCGACACCACGTCGAAGCGGTTCGAGGTGGCGGGCTTGACCCACTCGCCCCCGATGTACAGCGTGTCGAAGCTCGGCACCTCGGCCATGTCGTCCCCTTGGGTTGCGATTCTGACGGTGCGTCAGGTTACGGCTGCATCAGAAGTTGGTGCCACACCACGGCACCGGCTCCCAGCGCAGGAACCGGGCCAACCGGTCGATGGCGGCCGAATCCGAGGCGGTGATGTGACCCGCCCGGGCCTGTTGGTGGACCGGGGCGGCTCCGATCGCGATCGCGGACAGGGTTCGGGGCGACAGGGACACGTCCGCCGGTAGGTCGGTCGCCGCGCAGGTCGCCGCGTCGCGGCCACCCGCCACCCGCCAACGACCCGACACCCCCGGCTCGTCGTCGGTGACGTCGAGCACCAGCTCGTCGTCGACCGCGTAGCGCCGGGCCGAGAGGAAAGCCGGCGTGTCCAGCAGCCGATGCCAGATGCCGTCGTTGACCTCGGTGGTGCGGACGAGTCGCGGGTTCTCCACCAGCAGCGGGAGCGGGTCGTCGGGCGCGAGGCATCTGGTGGTGACCTCGCTCACCAGGTCGAGCGAGCACAGGTAGCGCCACAACGCGGCATGGGCCTCCGGGGTCGCCGCGCCGAAGTACTCCACCTCGCAGAGGTGGCCCGGGTGGCCGTGGTGCCAACGCTCGGTGATCTTGTACGCGGCGTACCCGTCGTCGTGGCCGTCGTCGTCGGTGTGGACCACGAAGAAGCTCAGTCGGTGTGGGCCCTCGGTGACGTGGCCCTTCCACCAGTCCTCGGTGCGCGAGATCTCCCCGGGGGTGAGCAGCCGCACCTCGTCGTGGATCGGCCCGAGGACCTTCACCGCGTCCTCCGGCTCGACGAAACGCACCCGGCCGGCAGGTGCGGGGAGATCGGGGCGGAAGCGGATGCGTCGCGTCTCGAGCTCGGTCTGGCGCCACTGCGTGGCCGCCCCGTAGCCGACGTTGGAGTAGATCGAGCCTTCGCTGGCGACGAGGATCATCGCCGCCTCGCCCCGGGAGCGGGCGTCGTCGGCGAGCGCGTCCATCACCGATCGCATCACCCCACGCCGCCGATGGGTCGGCAACACGGCGATCCACGTGATCGCCGACACCGGCAGCGTCGCGCCGCCGGGCACGGTGATGTCGAACGAGAACGCGCCGCCGTTGCCGACGAGGTCCGCGCCGTCGAGCGCGACGACGAATCGATCCGTCTCGAAGACCTCGGTCAGCCGGGTGACGCCAGCAGGAACCTCGGAGATCCCCACACCGAACGCGCGGAAGTCGGTGCGGACGAGGCGTTCCGCATCCGCGGGCTGCATCGGGCGGACGGTGATCGGCATCTCCCCAGTCTCGGCGTCGGCGCGCCGATCGTGCTGGGAATATTGGTGACGCGGTCAGGTCGCCGAGGCCATCCAGGGGTCGCTCAGGTCGAGGTAGCGGTCGACCTTCATCACGCCTTCCCACTGCGCGAAGCGCTCCGCGACATCCGGCGGGATCTCCGCCGACTCCCCCGCGCGTGCCTCCTGCTCCGAGGTGAAGTACGCGACCTCGGTGAAGGTGTCGTCGGGGAAGAAGGCCGTGGTGGTGCCGATCAGGTCGGGGCGGACATCCGCGAGCACCTCGTCGGACTGGTCCTCGAGCTGGCGGGCCTGCTCCCGGTCGGTCACATGGCCCTCCATGACCTGGACGAAGCCGGCGTCGTCGGCACCGCCGTGACGCATCTGCTGCACGTCGGTGGTGTCGTGGAACCGGACCGGACCGTCGAAGCACTTCTCGGTCTCGGCCCACCACTCCGACTGCTCCGGCCGCGCCGCATTGGCCTGGGCGGCCTCCTCGCTCTCGAACCGCACGACGATGATCACGTCCCCGTTCGTCGTGACCCCACCCGTCGAGCCGAGATACCCGACGGCGCCGGGCTGGAGATCCCGGTGCCAGATCTCGTCGCGCATTCGGAGCGCCTCGGGGTCGTCGGTGCGGCCTTCGATCACCTGGATGAACATGGTGACCCCCTTTCCTGGACGCCCTCCACCGTCGTCCTCCTCACCCGCCGCGTCAACCGGCACAGCGGCGGGATCTCAGCAGGATCAGTCCTCGGCGACGAGCACCGGCAAGGCGCCCAGCACCAGGAGCAGCTGGCGCTCGGCCAGATCCCGGTCGACGCCGCGCACGGCGACGGCGACGGCCGAGCCGAGCACGGCACCGACGACGATGTGGCCGAGCGAGGCCGCGTCGTCGTCTCCCACGCCGAGCGACTCACGCATCCGCACGGCCACCGCCAGTGCGAGCGGCTCCCGGGCCTGTCGCCGACGCTCCGGGTCCCGGCTGCGCTCGTCGAACAGCACGGCGAAGAGCCGACCCCGCTCCTCGGCGATGTCGAGGATCAGCGCGACCCAGGCGCTCAACCACTCGTCGAACGTCGCCGGCCGGGGAATGCGCTCGAGCATCAGCCCCACGAAGCGCTGGCGCTCACGCGCGCCGAGCGCCTCCACCAGTTCGGCTCGGTTCGGGAAGTAGGTGTAGGCGAGATTGCGACTGCAGCCGGCCCGCTCGGCGACCTGCTCGAGCCCGAGCCCGTCGACGCCCGACTCCAACACCAGCTCGCTGGCCGCGTCGAGCAGCTCGTCCTTGCGCTGCTCGGGGCTCAGCCGGCGCCGGGTCATCGCTGCCGGCTCATCGCTCGCGGCTCGCCGTCGCGATCGCCCGCCACACCCGCTCGGGCGAGGCGGGCATGTCGAGATGACGGATCCCGAGGTGCGACAGGGCGTCGACCACGGCGGACTGCACTGCCGGGGTCGAGCCGATCGTCCCCGACTCGCCGATGCCCTTCGCCCCGAGCGGGTTGTACGGGGTCGGGGTCTCCTGGGTGACCAGCTCGAAGTCCGGGAGCTCGACCGCCGAGATCACGCTGTAGTCGGCGAAGTTCGACGTGAGCGGGTTGCCGTCGTCGTCGTAGCGGAACTCCTCGAGCAGCGCCTGCGCCACGCCCTGTGCGATGCCGCCGTGACGCTGGCCGTCCGCGAGGAGCGGGTTCAGGATCGTGCCCGCGTCATCGCACGCGACGAGGCGGACCAGGCGGACCGACCCGGTCTCGGGATCGACCTCCACCACCGCGACGTGTGCCCCGAAGGGGAACGATGGGCCCGTGGCGCTGAACTGGGTCTCGGCCACGAGCTGGTCGGCGAACTCAGCCGCGAGCTCCGTCCAGCCCAACGAGATCGCCGGGGTGCCTGCGACGTGGAACCGGCCCGCGTCGGTCACGATGTCGGCCGGATCGGCCTCGAGGAGTGTGGCGGCGAGCTCGCGTGCCGTCGCCAGCACCAGGTCAGAGGCCTCCACGACGGCCGAGCCGCCGATCTGCAACGAACGTGAGCCCATGGTCCCCTGCCCGCGAGGCACGGCATCGGTGTCGCCGTGGACGATCCGGACCTGGTCCGCCTCGATTCCCAGGCGGTCCGAGATCAGCATCGAGAACGCGGTGTGCAGGCCCTGACCATGGGGGGACGTTCCGGTGAGCACCGTCGCCGACCCGTCCGCCTCGATGCGAACCGAGGCGTACTCCTTGGGCGCCCCTCCCCCGGCGGTGATCTCGACGTAGGTCGAGACGCCGATCCCCAGCCAGGGCACGGCGCCGGCGTCGCGGCGGCGGGCCTGCTCGGCGCGCAGGGCGTCGTAGCCCACGGCGTCGAGCGCCTTGTCGAGTGCGCCGGTGAAGTCGCCGGCGTCATAGGTGGCTCCGGCCGCCGAGGTGTACGGGAAGGCGTCGGTCGGCACGAGGTTGCGACGTCGCACTTCCACCGGATCGAGGCCGACCTCGGCGGCGAACATGTCCATCGCCCGTTCGATCGTCGCGATCGCCTCGGGCCGGCCGGCGCCGCGATAGGCCTCGATGCTCATCGTGTTGGTCACCACCACGCGGGCGTTCGTCTCGACCCGGGCGATGTCGTAGGTGCCCGGAGCCATCATCCGGGTGAACGTGGGGAGGAACGCGGCCATTGCCGGGTACGCGCCTGCGTTCGCGAGCACGTCGAGTCGGTAGGCGAGCACCCTGCCGTCGCGGGCCCCGCCGATCGTGAACGTGTGGACGTGGTCCCGTCCGTGGCCCATCGCCAGCATGTTCTCCCCGCGGGCCTCGATCCATCGCACGGGTCGATCGAGTCGGCGCGCCGCCCAGCCGACGAGCAGCTCCTCGGGGTATGGCGAGATCTTGGCGCCGAACCCGCCACCGACGTCAGGCGCGACGACCCGGACCGCGCCACGGTCGAGCCCCAGCACGCCCGCCAGCGCGCCCTTCGCGCCGTGCGCGTTCTGGCTCGACAACCACCACGTCAACCGCTCGCCGTCCCACACGGCCGCCGCCGCACGAGCCTCGAGCGGACATGCGGCGAGCCGCTGGTTGACGACCCGGCCCGAGACCACGACCACGCAGCCGGCGAAGAGCTCCGCGTCGACGGACTCCGCGAGGAATTCACATGCCAGGTTCGAGTCGAGGTCGTCGTAGAGCAGCGGCGTGCCGAGGTCGAGGGCGCGCTCGGGGTCGACGAGCACGTCGAGCGGGTCGTAGTCGACGATCACGAGCTCGGTGGCGTCCTCGGCCTCGGCCGCGGTCTCGGCAACGACCATCGCGACCGGCTCTCCCACGAAGCGCACCCGATCGGTCGCCAGCCACTGACGGGCCATCGACGGGGGCACCCAGGGCATCCGGGGCGACGGCGGCAACAGGTCGAGATCCGCCGCGGTGAACACGGCGACGACCCCCGGTGCGGCGGCCGCCTCGGTGGTGTCGATGGAGCTGAGGGCGGCGTGGGCCATGGGCGATCGCACGTACGCGATCGTCAACGCGTCGTCGAGGCCCTGCTCGGTGAGGTCGGCGACATAGGACCCTTCCCCCCGAAGCAGCGCCGGGTCTTCACGTCGTACGACGCGGGTGCCCAGGATGCTCACAGGCGGCGACGATACCGGCCGACGGCGCCCTCAGCCTGGTTCGTCGGAATCCAGCGCGCCGCGGGCGACGGCACGCGCGAGCGGCTCCTGCAGCAGGTCGAACGGCCAGACGCGGGGCAGGTTGACCGTGGCGGTGTCGGGCGGGGGCACCGTGTAGGACTCCTCCCCGGGGTAGACCAGGCCGAAGTGCTCGCGGGCCTGACGCTCGATCGCGTCGTCCTCGGACAGCCTCGCGATCTTGTCGGCGAGCGCATCGTTGGCCTCGCGGACCTCGACGAGCTCGGCCTCGGCACGCTGCAGCGCGAACCTCTGCCCGACCCAGTTGCGCGCCGGCAGCAGCACGAGCGCCGCGACGACCGCGGCGACGGCGACGACTGCGACCGTGACCGTCCGGCGGCGGGTCACGATGTGCCCGCTCCGCGCGCCAACGCGGCGCGACCGCGGTACTCGGCGGTGTCGCCGAGGAGCTCCTCGATCCGGAGCAGCTGGTTGTACTTCGCCACCCGGTCGCTGCGGGCGGGCGCACCGGTCTTGATCTGCCCGCAGTTGGTCGCGACGGCGAGATCGGCGATGGTCGTGTCCTCGGTCTCGCCCGAACGGTGGGACATGACCGACGTGTAGGAGTGGCGCGCCGCGAGCTCGACGGCATCGAGGGTCTCGGTGAGCGAGCCGATCTGGTTGACCTTGATGAGGATCGAGTTCGCGACACCCGCCTCGATCCCGCGGGTGAGTCGCTCGACGTTGGTCACGAACAGGTCGTCGCCGACGAGCTGGACCCGATCACCGATCTGCTGGGTCAGGGCGCTCCAACCCTCCCAGTCCTCCTCGTCCATGCCGTCCTCGATCGACACGATCGGGTACCGGTCGCACAGGTCGGCCAGGTAGGACGCGAAGTCGGCGGGGGACAGGCTGCGGTCCTCACCGGCGAGCACATAGCGCCCGTCGCGGAAGAACTCCGATGAAGCGGCGTCGAGCGCGATCGCGAGCTGCTCGCCGGGGACGTAGCCGGCCTGTTCGATCGCGGCGACCAACAGCTGGACCGCTTCCTCGTTCGAGCCGAGGTTCGGGGCGAAGCCGCCCTCGTCGCCGATCGCGGTCGCCAGGCCTCGGTCGTGGAGCACCTTCTTCAGCACATGGTAGGTCTCGGTCCCCCACCGCAGCCCCTCGGAGAAGCTGACGGCGCCGACCGGCATGATCATGAATTCCTGCAGGTCGACGTTGTTGTCGGCGTGCTCGCCGCCGTTCAACACGTTCATCATCGGCACCGGCAGCACGTGGGCGTTGGCGCCCCCGACATAGCGGAACAGGGGCAGGCCGACCTCCTCGGCGGCGGCGCGGGCGACGGCGAGCGACACGCCGAGCACAGCGTTGGCGCCGAGGTTGCCCTTGTTGTCGGTGCCGTCGAGCTCGAGCATCAGGGCGTCGATCTCGCGCTGGTCGAGGGCGTCGAACCCGACGATCGCGTCGGCGATGTCGTCGTTGACGTGGGCGACCGCGGTGGCGACACCCTTGCCGCCGTAACGGTCGCCGCCATCACGGAGCTCGACCGCCTCGAACTGACCGGTCGATGCCCCCGAGGGCACCGCGGCGCGGCCGGCCGCGCCCGTCTCGAGCACGACCTCCACCTCGACGGTGGGGTTGCCGCGCGAGTCGAGGATCTCGCGGCCGGTGACGAGTGCGATGGTGCTCATGAGACAGGGCTCCCGGAGAGTGAAACGACGATACTGCCGACGTCATCGCACCACAGGGACTGCTCCGTTGGCCAAAGGGCGTCATTCGATCGAGCGGAGCGCCTCGTCGAGCTGCACCACCCGGCGGCGCAGCGCATCCTCCGCGTCGATGCCCGCGGCGCGAGCGTCCGCGACGAGCGACAGCAGGCGATCGGCGAAGCGTTCCGCGTCGTCGCGAGGAGCAGCCGGCGAGGCGCCGAGGCCGGCTCGATCCGCGCGCTTCTGCACCTTCTGCGCTCTCGCCAGCGCGGGCAGACCCGCCGGGATGCCGTCGAGCGCGGACTCACGACCCTTCTCGGCCGCTTTGATCGCCTCCCAGTTGGTGACCACCTCGTCAGCGCCTGCGACCGTCACGTCACCGAAGACGTGCGGATGGCGGGCATGGAGCTTGTCGTGGACGCCGCGAGCCACGTCGCCGAGGTCGAACCACCCCTCCTGTCGGGCGATCGTGGAGTGGAAGTACACCTGCAACAGCAGGTCGCCCAGCTCCTCGGCGAGGTGGTCGATGGAGTCGGGCTCGTCGGGATCGAGGTGATCGATGGCCTCGAGCACCTCGTGGGCCTCCTCGGTGAGGTACGGCCGTAGCGACTGATGAGTCTGTTGACGGTCCCACGGGCACTGCTCGCGTAGCGTCGTCACCAGGTCGGCGAAGCGGACCAGCTCGGCGGCGACGGGCGAGGCCAGGTCGGCGACGAACACCGAGGTCAGGTGATCCGGCTCGAACGAGCGGTCCAGGTCCTGCCACGAGACGGTGAAGATGGCCTCGTCGGGAAGTCCGAGTCGCTGCAGGACCGTGACGGAGGCATCGGGCTCGTCGAACGCTTCGGCCGGGACGGCGAGCTTGATGTCGGAGAGCACCTCGGGGTGATCGCACTGGCAGACGAGCAGCGGCCCGCGCTCGCCGGCGGCCTCGACCGCGAAGCGGTGACCGTCGACTACCCGCACGCCCGAGGCGATCGGGTCGACGCCGAGCCGCGACCAGGCGAGGTCGAGGAACGACATCGCCGGCACCACCTCGAGGTCGACCTCGTCACGCCCCGCGAGCAGTTCGACGGTGCGCTCCGCCACGACCGGCGAGCCCGGCACGGCGTAGAGCACGTCTCCGGTGGCCACTGCCGCGTCCACGACCCGGTCGACGATCTCCGCGTAGACCGCCTCGATGGTCGGCGCCCGGTCGTAGACGTCGTCGAACGAGTGCGCATCGACGAGGATCGACGCCGCTGGATGCCGGCGGGTCCGCACGAAGCGGGGCCGCTCGACCGCCAGCGCCTCGAGGGTTCCCGCGGTGACGAGGTCGGGCCCGCCCGGTCCGAGGCCAACGACGGTGACCCGGGCGCGCACGTCAGGGCTCGAGCAGGAGCTCGTCCTCTGTGCCCCCGTCGAGGTCGATCTGGCTGCGATCGATCGGCGGCGGCAGCGGGAACGGCGGCGGGACGACGACGAACTGGTCGATGTCGAACTCGGAGCCGATGGTGGGGAGGATCTCGACGCCGGCTTCCTCGGCGATCCGTGACAGGTACCGGGTGAACAGCTGCTGGTTCTCCTGGGACTGCAGCGCGGACCCGATCAGGAGCTGGACCTCCTCGTCGTCGCGCTCGACGTCGCGGGTGTCGGTGACGCGGAGGAAGTAGGTGACCGTCTCTCCGGTCTGCGACGCGGCGTCATGGACCACGAGCTCCCCGGGCTCGACGGCCTCGATGCTGGCCCTCAGATCCTCGGGCAGCTCGGATGGGGGCAGGCAGGCGGACGCTCCGGACTGGAACAGGGGCCCGACTCCCTCGGGCGCCGACTCGAGGACTTCCGGGAGGGACTCACCATCGTCGACCCGGGCCTGCACCTCCGGTTTCGCCTCCGGTGACGCGCTCAGCCCCTCGATGCACAACCAGCCGTCCCAGTAGCCCGGCTGTGCTTCTTCCTGGGCCTCGTAGAAGTCGTCGACGAACTCCGCCACCAGCGGGTCGTCCAGGTGGTTGGCGATCGCGCCGGCGAGCGCGAGGCTCGCCGCGATGCCCTCGACGGCGCGATCCTGCGCCGCGCCGAGGTCGATTCCTTCGAGTGACTGCTCGGCCTGTTGGCGAGCCTCGTCGGGCACGGTCTCACCGAGCCCCTCGAGCGCGGCCCGAGCCAGCTCCCACTGGAGGATCTGGGAGAGCGCGTCGCGGTTGGCGGCACCGTCGAGCCGGCCGGGGCCCGCGCCGGTCTCGGGGGCCGGTTGGCCCTGCGCCTCACGAGCCGTCGCGATCGCGTCGGACACGGCCTCGACCTCGGAGATCGGGATCTCCGTGTCGCCGACCCGGGCCGCCCACGTGGGCGAACCCCACACGTCACAGCCGGTCACGGCGATGACCGAGAGCGCCGAGAGGAGCGCGAGCGGGCGGATCACGTGGCGTCGGCGCATGCGAGGGGCGAGGTTATTGGGCGGCGGGTCCGCCCGGCGAGTCACCCACCGGGCTGCTCGTCAGACGGTGGCGGCTCCTCCTCCGGCGGCACGAGCTCCGCGATCAGCGCCAACAGCGTGGGCGCCAGGGCCGGCGCCGCGGGCATCGGGACCAGCACCTCGGCGAGGTCGGGCTTCACGACCGCCCCCTTCCGGGTGCGCTCGAGGCGCATGCGCTTCGACATCGGCAGCGTCAGCGGTGAGAGCCGCACGACCCACGGTGCACCGCCGATCGATCCGGACTTCGTCGTCACCACGTCGGTCACGCCGGTCCGGACGCACTCGGCGCGCACCCGTCCGACGTCGAGCAGCGTGGCGGCAGGATCGGGAACCGGTCCGTACCGATCGACCCACTCCGCCGCGATGTCCTCGACATCGGCGAGGGTTCGCACCTCGGCCAGCCGCCGGTAGGCGTCGAAGCGCAGATCCTCGCGGCCGACGTAGTCGGTCGGCAGGTGGGCGTCGAGGGGGAGCTCGATCTTGATCTCGGCCGGCGGACGAACCTCCACGCCGTTGAGCTCCGCGATCGCCTCGTTCACCATCTGGCAGTACAGGTCGTAGCCGACCGCGGCGACGTGGCCCGACTGCCCGGTGCCCAAAAGGTTGCCGGCGCCGCGGATCTCGAGGTCCCGCATCGCGATGCGGAAGCCGGAGCCCAGTTCGGTCGACTCGCCGATCGTCCGCAGCCGCTCGTAGGCCTCCTCGGTCAGCACCCGGTCGGCCGGGAAGAACAGGTACGCGTAGGCCCGCTGGCCGGCGCGACCGACACGACCACGGAGCTGGTGGAGCTGGCCGAGCCCCAACAGGTCGGCACGGTCGACGACGAGGGTGTTGACGGTGGGCATGTCGATGCCGGACTCGATGATCGTGGTGCACACGAGCACGTCGTGCTCGCCGTTCCAGAAGTCGACGACGATCTGCTCGAGGCTTCCCTCGTCCAGCTGGCCGTGCGCGACCGCGACCCGGGCCTCGGGCACGAGATCGCGCACGCCGGCGGCGATCGCCTCGATGTCGGCGACGCGGTTGTGCACGAAGAAGACCTGGCCCTCACGGAGCAGCTCGCGCCGGATCGACTCGGCCACGGCGCGCTCGTCGTACTCGCCGACGTAGGTGAGGATCGGCTGGCGCTCGGCCGGCGGGGTGTTGAGCAGCGACAGGTCTCGGATGCCGGTCAGGCTCATCTCGAGGGTCCGCGGGATGGGCGTCGCAGTGAGCGTGAGCACGTCGATGTCGGTGGAGAGGTGCTTGATCGCCTCCTTCGCCCCCACGCCGAAGCGCTGCTCCTCGTCGACCACGAGCAGCCCGAGCTTGGCGAACCGGACGTCGTCACTCAGGATGCGATGGGTCCCGATCAGGATGTCCACCTCGCCGCGGCCGACCGCCGCGGCCACGTCGCGGGCCTGGGCCGGGGTGAGGAAGCGCGACATCACCTCGACCCGGACGGGGTACCCGGCGAACCGCTCCGAGAACGTGGCGTGGTGCTGTTGGGCGAGCAGCGTGGTCGGCACCAGCACCGCCGCCTGCTTGCCGTCCTGGACCGCCTTGAACGTGGCGCGGATGGCCACCTCGGTCTTGCCGAACCCGACGTCGCCCACCACCAGGCGGTCCATCGGCCGATCGGACTCCATGTCGAGCTTCACGTCCGCGATGGCGGTCAGCTGGTCGGGCGTCTCCTGGTAGGGGAACGACTCCTCGAGCTCACGCTGCCAGGGCGTGTCCGGCGGGAACGCATGGCCCTGGGTGTTGATCCGCTTCTGGTACAGCACGACCAGCTCCTGGGCGATCTGGTTCACCTCCGCCCGTGCCGCGGCCTTGCTCCGCGCGAACTCGGCGCCGCCCATCTTCGACAGGCGTGGCGTCTCGCCCCCGCTGTAGAGGCGTACCGCGTCGATCTGGTCCGACGGAACGTACAGGCGGTCGTCGCCGCGGTACTCGAGCAGCAGGTAGTCGCGTTCGACGCCGCCGATCGTGCGTTTGACCATCCCTCCGAAGCGCGCCACGCCGTGGTGGTGGTGCACCACGTAGCTGCCGACGCCGAGGTCGTCG
>DATEEV010000253.1:0-4685 GCA_035281005.1 Microthrixaceae bacterium
CTGGGTGAGGACGTGATGCGCCTGAAGCGCACCGTCCGCTCGCTCGACCTCGTGACCGTGTGCGAGGAAGCCGGCTGTCCGAACCTGTCCGAGTGCTGGGCCGAGGGCACCGCGACGTTCATGGTGTGCGGTGAGCGGTGCACGCGGGCATGCGGTTTCTGTCTGGTCGACACGCGCAAGCCGGCGCCGCTCGACGTGGCCGAGCCCGACCGGGTGGCCGAGGCAGTCCGTCGGATGGCACTCGACCATGTAGTGATCACGATGACCGCCCGCGACGACCTACCCGACGGCGGTGCGGCGCATGTCGCCGCGACCATCGAGGCCATCCGCCGCGCCCGGCCGAGCGCCCGTGTCGAGGCGCTCATCTCCGACCTGGGCGGCGACGCCGCCGCGTTGGCGTCCGTGCTCGACGCCAGGCCCGACGTGTTGAACCACAACATCGAGACCGTGGCGCGACTGCAACGCGCGGTGCGACCGTCGGCCGGCTACGCGCGCAGCCTCGCGGTGCTGGCCCGGGCCAAGGCCGACGGCCGGGCGCTGGTGAAGTCGGGGATCGTCGCCGGGATGGGCGAGACCTTCGACGAGGTGGTCACGACGATGGCTGACCTGCGGGCCGTCGGCGTCGACATCGTCACCATCGGCCAGTACCTGCGGCCCACCTCGCACCACCTTCCCGTCGACCGGTGGTGGACCCCCGACGACTTCGACCGATGGAAGCAGATCGGTGAGCAGCGGATCGGCATCGCCCACGTCGAGTCGTCGCCGATGACCCGGTCGAGCCACCATGCGGCACAAGCGACGAATGCGGCGGTTTCGGTCACGTTGAGGACGGGCTGATGGCCAAGGTGCTCGAGTCGATCTCGCCGGAGCTGCGCTCGTGGCTCGAGGCACAGCACGTCTTCTTCGTCGCGACGGCGCCCCTGTCCGGCGAGGGTCACGTCAACCTGTCACCCAAGGGCGGCGACACGTTCCGGGTGCTCGGTGACCGGCAGGTCGCCTACCTCGACCTCACCGGCTCCGGCATCGAGACCATCGCCCATCTCGGCGAGAACGGCCGCGTGACGATGATGTTCTGCGCGTTCGACGGCCGCCCCAAGATCGTCCGCCTGTTCGGTCGCGGCGAGGCCCACCTCGTCGCCAGCGCGGGCTTCGCCGAGCTCGCGCCCCGCTTCCCCGACCTGCCCGGTCGTCGTTCGGTGATCGTGCTCGACATCGAGCGCATCCAGACCTCGTGCGGGTTCGGTGTCCCGCTCATGTCCTTCGAGGCCGATCGCGGCGAGATGGCGGCCTGGGCCGAGAAGAAGGGCCCCGACGGCATCGTCGACTACTGGGCGACGAAGAACGTCGAGAGCATCGACGGCCTCATCGGTCTCGACCGGCCATGAGCGCCTCACCCTTCACCGGCCGGCTCGCCCGCGTCCGCGAGCAGATGAGCGCGACCGGCGTCGACGTGTTGCTGTTGTCGGTCGGCGCCGACCTGCCCTGGCTGTGCGGCTACGAGGCCATGCCGCTGGAGCGCCTCACGATGCTCGTCGTGCCCGCCGACGGTGACGCGACCCTGGTCGTGCCGAAGCTCGAGGCGCCGCGGGTCGTCGAGCGCGACGACCTGTTCACGCTGCGACCGTGGGGCGAGACCGAGCACCCGGTCGACATCGTGGCCGGCCTGGTCGGCTCGGCCGGGACCGTGGCGATCGGCGACACGACGTGGGCGCGATTCCTGGTCGAGCTGCTCGAGGCCCGGCCCGGGGTCCGATTCGTCCGCGGGGTCGAGGTCACCGGCGACCTACGGGCCCGGAAGGACCCCCACGAGATCGGCGCCCTCGAGCGCGCCGGCGCGGCGGTGGACCGGATCGCGGTCGAGCTGCAACGCGGCGACATCGCGCTCGTCGGCCGCACCGAGGCCGAGGTCTCGGCCGAGCTCGGCCGACGGATCCTCGCCGAGGGCCACCAGCGCGTGAACTTCGCGATCGTCGCGGCCGGGCCCGACGCCGCGAGCCCCCACCACGAACCGGGGGAGCGGGTGATCGGCGAGGGCGAGGTGGTCCTCTGCGACTTCGGCGGCACGATGCACGACGAGTTCGGGGTCGGTTACTGCTCGGACATCACCCGCTGCGTGTGGACCGGTGAGATCCCGGCCGAGGCCGCCGAGATCTACGGCCTGCTCGCCGGCGCCCACGGTGCCGCCTTCGACGCCGCGACCCTCGGGGTCGCGTGCGAGGCGGTCGACGCGGCCGCGCGGGCACACATCGTCGACGGCGGCTACGGCGAGTGGTTCGTGCACCGCACCGGGCACGGCATCGGCGTCGAGGCGCACGAGGACCCCTACATCGTCGAGGGCAACACCGAGCCGCTCGCCGCCGGCCACGCATTCTCGATCGAGCCCGGGATCTACCTGCCGGACCGGTTCGGGTTCCGCCTCGAGGACTGTCTCGCCGTGACCGAGGAGGGGGTCCGACCGTTCACCCGGTGCGACCACCGGCTCGTTCCGGTCGACGCCTGACCCCGCGACCGCCGTGCTCCGACTCGACGCCGCCACGATCCTGTTGCAATGGGCGACCGGCGGTCTCGCCTTCCTCTGGGTGACGACCCGCCGCCGCGAGGTCGGCATCGGTTACGGCTGGCTGCTGCGCGGCGTGTACGGCGCGCTGGCGCTCGGCGCGGTCTTCGTCGGGCTGCGCTACCACACGGTCCCGGTGCGCGAGGCCGCCTCGATCGGCGTGGTGGTCGCGTGCGCCATCGCGTTCTTCGTGTCGTGGCAACGCCGCGGCTCCGGCGTTCGCCACCAACGGGAGCGGGTGGCGGTGCGATCCGCGCGGGTCGAGGCGATGACGGGCATCGAGCGCGAGGAGCAGCACTTCGACCAGGACCAGCCCGAGTTCCCCCCGGAGCTCGATCTGATCGCTCCGATCATCGGCACCATCGGGCTCGTCGCGGCGGGCCTCGACGCCGGTGATCCGGCGTGGCTCCAGCTCGCCCGTGTCCTGGTGGGCGCAGCGTTCCTCGGTTGTGTGACCGACGCGATGCTGCTCGGCCACTGGTACCTCACCCAGCCGGGCCTGCCCCGGGCGCCCCTCAACGAGCTGGTGCGGTGCTTGATGTGGATCTGGCCCTTCGAGGTGGTCCTGCTGCTCGTGCCGACGGGCATGTGGTCGGTGCTGAACGGCACGATCGACGACGGCTACAACGGCATGCTCGGCTGGTTCTGGGTGGCGTGCGCGGTGACCACGATCGGGCTCTGCTTCGTCACCCGGGCCGCCCTGCGCGAGAAGCAGTACGCCGCGGTCATGGCCGCGACGGGACTGCTGTACCTGGCGATCCTCACGGCCTTCGGCACCGATCTGGTGGGCCGAGCGCTCCTGGCGAGCTGAGCTCGACCCGTATTGGGCGGCCTCGATCCGAACTGGCAGTCAAACGTTGCGTCCGGCGCACCGATTCCGGGGCCAGAACCGGCGCGATGAGATCGGGGGCCTTCATCCGTCTCAGACATCGCCGATGGTGGAATCATCCCCCGGTCCCGCCGATACTGGAACGGTCCGGCCTACCCCAGGAGGGTCCCATGCCCCGCGCCATCTGGAGCGGATCGATCAGCTTCGGGCTCGTGAACATCCCGGTGAAGCTCTTCTCGGCGATCTCGGAGAAGTCGGTCCGGTTCAACCAGCTCGATCGTCGCAACCAGGCGCGGGTCCGCCAGCAGCGGGTCAACGCCGAGACCGGCGAGGAG
The DNA here is from genome assembly GCA_035281005.1 of Microthrixaceae bacterium. GTDB lineage: Bacteria > Actinomycetota > Acidimicrobiia > Acidimicrobiales > Microtrichaceae > DATEEV01. Next base: position 3,722 of record DATEEV010000253.1, read on the forward strand.
GTCCCCTTCGAGGACATCGTCAAGGGCTACGAGGTGACCAAAGGCCATTACGTGATCCTCACCGACGACGAGCTCGCCTCGTTCGCCCCCGAGGCGACCCACACGATCGACTTGGTGTGCTTCGTCGACCTCGACGAGATCGACCCGATCTTCTTCGACGGTGCCTACCACGTCGCCCCCGAGAAGGCGGCCAAGCCGTACGCGTTGCTGGTGCAGGCGATGGAGGAGTCGAACAAGGTCGCGATCGCCCGGTTCGTGATGCGCTCCAAGCAGTACCTCGCCGCGCTGCGGCCCAAGGACGGCACGCTGATCTTGTCGATGATGGTGTACTCCGACGAGCTGAACGCTACGAGCGACATCGCCGAGTTCGACGACGTCGCGAGCGTCGACGTCGATCGGCGCGAGCTGACGATGGCCGAACAGCTCATCGAATCGCTCTCCGAGCCGTTCGATCCCGACAGCTTCCACGACGACTACCGCGAGCGGGTCCTCGACCTGATCGAGCGCAAGGCCGAAGGCGAGGAGATCGTCGCCGAGATCACGCCGGCGCCGTCGGCCGACAAGGTCATCGACCTGATGGCCGCGCTCGAGGCGTCGGTGCAGGCTGCGAAGCAGTCGCGCGGTCGGCACCCGACCTCGCTGGCCGAGGCCACCCCACTGACGGAGGCTCCCCGTGCCAAGCGCAAGGCTTCGGCCAAGGCGCCCGCCGCGAAGGAGTCGGCCGCGAAGGAGTCGGCCGCGAAGGAGTCAGCAACGAAGGCCACCAAGAAGGCGCCGGCCGCGAAAGAGTCGGCACGGAAGGCCAGCGTGTCGAAGGTGAGCGCGAAGTCCGCCGCCAAGGCCTCGGCCGCGAAGGTGGCGAAGGAGTCGGCCAAGAAGGCGCCGGCGAAGCGCAAGTCGGCGTGAGCGACACCCACGTCGAGGTCGCCGGGCGCCAGCTCAAGGTCACGAACCTCGACAAGGT
>DATEEV010000254.1:0-4060 GCA_035281005.1 Microthrixaceae bacterium
ACCGGCCGGCGGCTCCACCTTGATGACATCCGCGCCCATGTCCGCGAGGGACGTGGTGATGGCGCCGGGGCCGAGCATCGAGCACTCGATGATCCTGACTCCGGCAAGGGGCTGCTGGCTGGGCACGGGACGGACCTCCGACATCTGACGAACCGTCAGGAACGCTACCGACCCATCCTCCGCCGCACCAAGAGGCCGCTGGGCGAGAATGCCGACCATGCAGATCTCGATGACCCACACGTTCGACGCGCCGATCGAGAAGGTGTGGGCGATGTTCCACGACCCGGCGAGCCACGTGGCCAAGTTCGAGACCATGGGTCACCACGACGTGCGAGTGGTCACCGAGGAGCAGACCGACGACTCGTTGCGGATCGTCATCACCCGCGAGGTCGACATCGAAGGGATCCCCGGGTTCGCAAAGAAGTTCATCAAGCCGCGCAACACGGTGACCTCCGACGACCACTGGGAGCACAACGGCCCCACGTCGTGCGGGGGCCGGTTCACGATCGACACCAAGGGGGTGCCGATGGAGATCCAGGGCACCACCACCGCCACCTCCAACGGGCAGCAGACCGACTACGAGGTCGCGGTCGAGCTCAAGGTCAGCGTGCCGCTCATCGGCGGCAAGCTCGAAGGCTTCGGCAAGGGCATCGTCGAGAAGCAGCTCCGCCAGGAGTTCGACCTCGGCGACGCCTGGCTCGCGTCACACTGAGGCTTCAGTCTCAGAGTGCCAACGAGAGGCGAAAGCCTCGTTCGACCTGCTCGAGGACGTCGAGGTCCACCGGCCCGACCCACTCGACGAGATCGGTCTTGTCGAGAGTCGCCACTTGCGACACGTTGATCACCGAGTCCTTGTCGAGCCTGGAGTCGGACCGCGCCAGCCCGACGTTGCCCGGAGCCTCGGCCAGACGGAGGTTCGAGGAAACCATCACGACGGTCACCGTCGCGATTCGGCTGCGGTTGAACGCGTCCGAGGAGACCACGAGCGCGGGACGTCGCAGGCCGGGCCCAGAGCCTCGTGGTTCGCCGAGCTCGACCCACCACAGGTCACCCCGAGAGATCACCAGTCCTCGGCCAACGCTCGAGCCTGCGCGTCGGCCAGAGCGGGATCGATGGTGAACGCCTGCTCCCCATGAACGACGTCCAGGCGGTCGGTCACCGAACGGTCGTCCTCCGCCGCGAGCAACAGCTCCAACGCTCGGGCGTAGAGCTGACTGCGCGGGATCTTGCGGCTCCGTGCCACCTGTTCGACGGCCTCGAACAGCGGATCAGGGATCGACACCGCGATCTTCATCGCCAGATCCTACCAAGTATCACCAGAGTATGACCAGGTATGCCTCAGAGCCGCCAGCTGTTGCCGTCGTCGCCACGACGCCAGCCGGACGCGGCGTGGGTGCCGCCGTCGACATGGATGGTGCTGCCGGTGACGAAGCGACTGAGGTCCGACGCCAGGTAGAGGACCGCCGCCGCGCAGTCCCACGTGGTGCCACCGTCGGGCCACGGCTGGTGGAGTTCCGCCTGCTGCATCGCCTGCGAGGCCGCGACCAGGCCGGCGTCGCCGGGAGTGGGGATCACGTCGGGGGCGACGCAGTTCACCCGGATGCGACGGTCCGACAGCTCGAGCGCGAGGGTCTTCGACAGGTTCTCGACCGCGGCCTTCATCGCCGAGTAGACGCCGAAGCCGGGCCCGGCGCGGTGCCCCTCGATCGAGGTGATGTTCACGATCGACCCACCGTTCGTCATGAGCGGTACGCAGCCACGAACGAAGCTCGTCACCTGCGTGAAGTTCTCGTTGACGAGCGCCGTCTGGCCCTTGGTGTTCACGTCGAGGAACGACGCGTGGAACCCGCCGCCCGCGTTGTTCACGAGGATGTCGACCCGGCCGAACTCGTCACGGGCCCGGCCGAGGAGGCGATCGACCGCCTCGTCGTCACGGACGTCCATGTCCTCCGAGATGACCCGCCGACCGAGGGCCTCGATCCCGGCGACCGTCTCCTTCTGGGGTTCGGGCAACTTGTCGCACACGACGAGGTCGGCGCCGAAGCGGGCCAGGGTCAGGGCCGTGGCTTCACCGATGCCCTGAGCTGCTCCCGTGACCAGGGCGACCCGGTCGGTGAGCAGCGCTGTTTCCGGTGTGATCGGCGTTTCCGGGCTCGTCATGGCGGCATTGTGGTCGACAATGGGGGGATGCGCACCGACGTGGCGATCGACGCGACCGAGCGCCTCGAGCCTCTCGCCCGGCTCGAAGCGGCACTGACCGACCCCGGCCTCGACGGCCAGGTCGAGATGACCGTGGCATGCACGGGCCACGACACCTACCGAGCCACCGCGGTCGACGGATCGGTGACGTTCCGTCGGGCCGGGCACGGCACGGGTCACTACTCCTACTCGGTGGTGGCGCGGTCCGGCCGGGACCCCCTCGCCGACCAGGCGACGGATCGCTTCTCCGGCCACGCCCACGAGCGGGACCGCCGATTTCCGTCTCGGAGCGACAACGCCTACCCGCACGCGTTCGACTCGGTCGCCCAGTTCTTCGATTCTCCGAACGCACCCGACCTGGTCGCGGTGCACACCTCGCACCACCACTTCGACAGCCACCTCGGCCAGCACGGGTCACTCGGCGTGGTGCAGGCCCGCGCGCCGTTCATCGCCGCCGGCGCGGGCATCGTCGCCGACGGCTTCGTGGATCGCAGCACCCGCATCGTCGACGTGGCTCCCACCGTGGCGACGGTGCTCGGCGTCGAGGCCCACCCCGCCGGCGTCGGTTCGGACGGGACCCGGCGACCCGGCGCGTTGCTCCGACGACAGGACGGTGACCCGATCACGGAGGTGCTCGACGGTTCGCGCGCCGAGCACGCGATCGTGTTCCTGCTCGACGGCTGCAACGCGAACCTGCTCTACGACGTCATCGAGTCGGGCGAGGCGCCGAACCTCGCGGCGCTGGTCGCGCGGGGCACCGCGTATCGCCACGGCGCGATGGCCTCGTTGCCGACCGCGACCCTCGCGAACCACACGACCGGGGTAACGGGCGCGCATCCGGGTCATACCGGAGTGCTGCACAACTCGTGGCTCGACCTGGCCGACGAATCTGTGGTGGACCTGTTGGCGATGGACCAGATGTTCATCGCGATGCGCCATCTCGACCCGTCGGTCGAGACCCTCTACCAGGCGGTCGAGCGGTCGCGGCCCGGTGCCTTCACCACCGCGACATTCGAGTTCTGCGACACCGGCGCCTCGTTCAGCTCCTTCGGCCTGCTCCGCGAGGGCACGACCCCGCCGTTCCCCAAGCGCGACGAGGTACCGCACATGGACGCCGAGCAGGTCGAGGCATCGGCGCAGTACGGGTTCATGTCGATGGTCGACCACACCTCCGCGGCGCACACGATCGCCGCGTGGGAACGGCGCGACGGCAACCCGCTGCCGACGCTCAGCTGGTGCTCGCTGGCCCTCACCGACGAGGCCGGCCACGAGAGCGGCCCGCACGGTTCGGCCGCGCGGGCGGCGGTGCGCGACGGCGACGGCAGGGTGGGCGACGTGCTCTCCGCGGTGGAGCGTGCCGGCGCGCTCGAGCGGACCGCGGTGTTCGTGATCGCGGATCACGGCATGGAACAGAACGATCCCGACAACACATCGAGCTGGTCCGACGCCGTCGCCGACGCCGGGGTCGCGGTGACCGAGGTCGGCGAGAGCTTCTTCTACCTACGCTGAACGTGCTCGGTCGAGTGGGAGGGGAACTGTGATGGAGCGGGAGTCGCATCCGTGGAACGACGGATATGCGTGGGAGGACCACGACGGGCCGACGACGGTGCTCACCTCGGAGCAGGTCGCGAGCTACGACGAGCTCGGGTACTGCGTGGTGCCGGACGCGTTCGACGTCGACACGCTCGAGCGGATGGACGCAGAGATCCGGCCCGGGGAGGAACGGGTGCGGGAGCTGTTGGCGCAGTTGCCCGGCGGCCGGATCTCGGTGGCCGGAGTCGACACGCAGACGGTCGCACCCCACCTCGTGCTGGGCTCAGAGTGGCTCCGGCGGTTCTGCGCGCATCCGACGCTCACGGGG
>DATEEV010000255.1:0-6081 GCA_035281005.1 Microthrixaceae bacterium
TCCGGAGGTCACGCCGCGCCGCGATACCGTGGACGCGCCGACCCAGGTCGGTCACGGGACGTGGCGCAGTCTGGTAGCGCACCGGCTTTGGGAGCCGGGGGTCGGGAGTTCAAATCTCCCCGTCCCGACGCGAGCGCCCAGATCCCTCCCACGATGCCTGCGCCGTGCAGTACGGTGCTGGACCGAAGCCTTGGGAGGGGATGAAATGAAACTGAAGATTCGCTACTGGATGCTCTTGTTGTTGCCCGTGGTGCTCATCGCCGTGCAGGCGTGCGCCACCTCGGAACGCGGCGTGGTCAACGCGGTCCTCGTGGGGGGGACCATCTTGGCGTTCCTCGCGATACTCGCCGGGATTCCTGGCGCCCTGCCCGCGCTCTGACCGACGTACGGCACCGCGCAACGCTTGCGTGCCATATGCTCCCGGGAACGGCTCGGGGGCTCAGGAGCTCGGGAGGGTGAGATGAAACTTCGCTACTGGATGCTGTCGTTGCCCGTGGTGATCATGACGGTGGTGTCGTGCACCACGGAACGAGAAGCGCAGAACGCATGGTTGGCCGTGGAGGGCATCGCGTTCTTGCTTGCTGCGATCTTCACATTTTCCTACCCGGGCGGCGTAGGCGGGCTCTGCCTCGCCCTTCCGTTCTGCACCTCCACCTGAGGGCGGTCGAGCCTCAGCAGTGCTCGGCGACCCAGGCGTCGACCGCGTCGTAGGCGGTGCGGAACTCGCCTGAGGTCAGAACGTTGTGGAGGCCCGGGTCGTTGAGGTTGCCATAGGTGAGTGCCGACTGCCTCGCCGCGTAGTCGGCCCCTTTCACAACTGCGGGCCACTGCGCCGCGAGCTCAGGGGGCACGAACTCGGTCGCGTCGTTGACCGCTCGATCGAACGCCTCGTAGGTGGCGATCACCGACTCGCCGTCGCGACTGTCGAGGACCGACAGATTGACCGCCTTGGCAAGATCGCAGAAGCTCTCGGATGCCGCGGCGCGCTCCAAGCGAGCCGCGGACGGATCGGGGTCGCGGCCGCACGCGCAGAGGCAGAGCGCGAGCGCCGCGACGAACGCTCGCGTTGTCGCCACCATGCGGTGATCAGCACGGTGCTGCCGGCGTGAGGCGGTGCGGCTCAGGATCGCCGCAGCTCGGGATCGAGCATCAAGCCCAGGTATGACACTCGACAGGCACCAGGAGGACGGTCGTGCAGACGGTCGTCGTGTAGCCGTTGGCGCTCCAGGAGACGCCGGCGCAACCCTGCAACGCCGCCATCCCCAACATCACCATGCCCGCCAGGACAGCCTGTGTCCGTCGTCGAGTCATGCTTCCTCCCCTGAGTGGTTTGCCCCGCAGAGAAGTATAGCAGTGGACGGTGTCCTCGGTGTTTGTTCCGAGCGCGACCGGGAAGGACGGAGAGAAGCAGGCGCCCTCGTGACGTCGATGGTCGATCGCCCGCGATTCGGTCAGATGGGCGAAGCGCCGCAGAAGCCTCGTCGACACCCGAGGCCAAGAAGAGCCTCCGTTGAACCCCGAGTGCGGCGGATCGCTCCGGCGGCAGAATCCCGGTGACAGATTTCCTCTTCACTTGCGGGCTTCGCACGGCTACGCTGGGTAGTTGCACGTGAGCGGGCAAGCGACACGTGATCAGACGCGAGGGGTTGTGACATGTCACATCCGAACGGCGTCGGTGGGGACGCAAAGACTGGTCCAGGCGGGGCAAGTCCGTCATCTCGGGGCGCAGCACTGCTGCGCACGGTGACGGCCCTCGCGATGGTGTTGTCGGGCTCGTGGCTCGTGGTGATCTCACCAACGGGCGCGACCGACAACGGAGGTCACAGCGGGGGACCTCCCGGACCGAAGGTGACGATCTGCCATCGGACGGCAAGTCACACCAACCCGTACGTGAAGATCACCGTTGCCCAGGATGCCGTGGATGGCGACCTCGCCAACGATCACGGCCAAGGCGACCACTTCCTGGAGCACCTCGGCGCGATCGGGCCGCTCGAGGTCGGCGAATGGGGCGACATCATCCCGCCCATCCCGGGCGTGCACGGCGGCCTGAATTGGGGCCCGGTCGGGCAAGCCATCTTCGCCAGGTTCTGCGACGACCCGGACCCGACCACCACCAAGAAGCCGCACTCGACGACCACGACGGCGAGCACCACCACCGCGCCGCCGACGACGACCACCACCATCACGCCGCCGCCGCCCCCTCCGCCGACGACGACCACCACCAAGAAGCCGTACCCGACGACGACCAAGAAGCCGCACTCGACGACCACGACCACCATCACGCCGCCGCCGCCGCCTCCGCCGACGACGACCACGACGACGGCCGTAGCGCCGACCACGACGACCGCCGACTCGACCTTCGCCTTCACGGCGGCACCGCGGTGCACCCTCGATGCTCCATGGCTCGACCTTCAGGCCAGCGCGGTGGGATTCACCGGCAACTACACCCTGCACTGGCTCGACGCAGGTGGCACCGAGCGCCTCATCCAGCAGCAGCCCTTGGGCTCGAGCTCGACCCTCTTCCCCGGCGCGACGATCAACGCCCAGGGCACGGGCACCGATTGGCCCGGATGGATCCTGAGCAACGGTGAATGGATCGAGGCCGAGGACGGCTTCGCCTGGGCCCGCCAACCCGGCGTGCGCGTCTTCGCCACGATCAACCCGACCTCGGCCACGGTGATGGTCGCGTACCCACCCTCGACCCCGACGTGCAACGCCGGGCCCCGGACCAACGTGTCGGGCGCGACCGCCGCGCAAGGCTCCGGCTCCGGGGGGTCGCCCGCATCGACAACTGAGAGCCAACGGCTGGGGTTCACCGGCGGCAATCCGGCGCTCGGGATCGGCGTGGGTTTGGCGCTGATCCTCGCCGGCGGGCTGTTGATGGGAATCGAGCGTCGCCGCCTCGCTCGAGACTGAGCCCGGCCAACTCGGCCCGAGGAGAAAGGTCAGGCGCGGCAGTCTCTACGCTGCCGCACCGTGACCGACGCGCCGACCTCTCCACCCGCTGACGATCCGCTCGCTGACGATCCGCTCGCCCCCTACGCCAACCACAGAGGCTCGGTCGGCCGGGTGTTCGCCAGCTCCGAGCCGTGGTGGCCCGAGCCGCGCCGGGCGCGGGCCGGCGCGCCGAACATCGTCGTGATGATGTGCGACGACCTCGGGTTCGCCGACCTCGGCTGCTACGGCTCCGAGATCGACACCCCGCACCTCGACCGGATCGCCGCCGAGGGCGTGCGCTACCTCGACTACCACTCCACGCCGATGTGTTCGCCGACGCGGGCCGCGCTGCTCACCGGGCTCGAGCCTCACCGCGCCGGCGTCGGTCACGTCGCCCACTCGGACCCCGGGTTCCCCGGCTACGCCATGGAGCTCACCCCATTCGCGCCCACGCTGGCCGAGCTGCTCCGCGACGCGGGCTACCAGACGCTCATGGTGGGCAAGTGGCACCTCACCAAGGACAGCGAGGTCAACGACGCCGGTGATCGATCGTCATGGCCGCTGCAGCGCGGCTTCGACCGCTACTACGGCTTTCTCGACGCGTTCACGAACCTGCACCACCCTCATCGCCTCGTGGAGGACAACCACGCGGTCCCCGTCGACGAGTACCCCGAGGGCTACTTCCTGCCCGACGACCTGACCGACCGGGCGATCTCGATGATCCGCGAGTCGAAGGCGTCGAACCCCGACAAGCCCTTCCTCCTCTATTACGCGCAGGCGGCCGTGCACGCGCCGCTGCACGCCAAGCCCGTCGACATCGAGCGACACGAGGGCCGCTACCGCGACGGCTGGGACGCGATCCGTTCGCAGCGCTTCGAACGCCAGGTCGCGCTCGGCATCGTCGACCGTGCGACCGAGCTCGCGCCGCGCAACGACGAGCACGGTGACGACGTGGTCCCATGGGACGACCTCGACGACGACCGCAAACGCCTCTTCGCCCGCTACATGGAGGTGTACGCGGCGATGGTCGACAACATCGACCAGAACGTCGGCCGGCTCCGCCGGGCGCTCGAGGATGCCGGCGAGTGGGACAACACCCTGTTCATCTTCACCTCCGACAACGGGGGTTCCCGGGAAGGGGAGGTCGACGGGACCAGCGCCTACCTCCGCAGCCTGCACTTCGGTCGCAAGGGTCTGGCCGAGCCGTTCGACGAGGACCTCGACCGCATCGACGTGATGGGTGGGCCGACGACCTTCCCGCACTACCCACGGGGTTGGGCGATGGTGTCCAACACGCCGTTCCGGCTGTACAAGATCAACGCCCACCGCGGCGGGCACTCGGTGCCGTTCATCGTGTCGTGGCCGTCCGGCGGGGTGCCCGCGGGTGAGCTCCGCGACCAGTTCGTGCACGTCACCGACCTGATGCCGACCCTGCTCGACATCGTGGGCGTCGAGCGCCCCGAGCAGTGGCGCGGCGAGCCCGTGCTGCCCCTTGCGGGCGAGGTCGTCACGGCGACGCTGTGCGACGCCACCGCAGCCGGTCGCTCCCGCGACGTGGTGATCGAGAACGAGGGCCATCGCGGCTATCGACGCGACGGCTGGGAGGCCGTGACCCGCCATGAGCCCAGGACCCCCTATTCGACCGAGCCGTGGGAGCTCTTCGACATGGCGGCCGACCCCACCCAGGTCCACGACCTGGCTGCGCTCGAGCCGGCCCGGCTCGACGAGCTGAAGGCGGCATGGGACGAGGCCGCGTGGCAGAGCCAGATCCTGCCCCTCGATGAGGGCACCGGCTACCGGTACCTGCTGCGGCCGCCGTGGACCGAGGCCTTCGACCAGCCGGTCGTGCTACGGCCCGACACCCCCTCGCTCGACCGGTGGCGATCGCAGCGGCTCATCCTGTGGCGGGACGTAACCATCACCGCGACCGTCGATCTCGCCGAGGGCGACGCCGGCATGCTCGTCGCCCACGGCGACCAGGGCGGCGGGTATGCCTTGTATGTCGACACCACGGGCGAGCTGGTCGCGGTGCACAACGGCTATGGCCTGGAACGCGAGGTGCGCGGGCCCGTCGTCGCACCGGGCCACCATGACCTGACCTTGCGGATCACCTGTCCGGGCGAGGACCTGTGGGACCTGGCCCTCGACGTCGACGACGTCGAGGTCGCCAATGCGACCGGATTCCGCCTGCTCATGGCGATGGCGCCGTTCCAGGGCATCGACGTCGGCATCGACCGCAAGTCACCGGTGTCGTGGGCGGTGCACGAACGCCATGGGACCTTCCCCTTCACCGGCGAGCTGCACCACGTCGCCTACCTGCCGGGCAAGCCCGCGCCCGACCATCCCGACAACTTCCTCGAGTTCCTCGTGGAATGGGGCCGCACCTTCGAGTGAAGTGGGGCCGCATGCACCCCCACCACCCGGTGGTCGGGCCAGCCCGACCGTGGATTGGCCGGGTGGCGGGATCGGCACCTCGAGTCATTGACGCCCCGCGAGCGCGAGGTGCTCGGCCTCATGGCCGAGGGTCGGTCGAACTCGTCGATCGCGGCCGAGCTAGTGGTGAGCGACGGTGCGGTCGAGAGCACACCCAACACATCTTCTACGAAGCTCGACCTGCCGCCCGACGACTCCCAGCACCGGCGGGTGCTCGCGGTGCTCGCCTTCCTGCGCTCCTGACCAGCGCCCGGGCGGCGCGCTCGCCGGCCGGAGCGGCGGCGCCGGACCGGTACACTCGTCGGGTTCGCGGGTGTAGCTCAATGGCTAGAGTCCCAGCCTTCCAAGCTGGTCATGCGAGTTCGATTCTCGTCACCCGCTCTCTTCGAAACCCCTGCATTGGCGGGGGTTTCGTCGTTTTCGGGCCAGAGCCGAAACTGGTCGACGGTCGAATGTCGCACAGATGTCGCACATGGATTCGCGTTACGGCCGGTCAGGGTCGGTCGAGGGGGTCGCAGGTGAGGTCGGACGGAAGACCTCAAGCCGCTCGGCGATCTCCGCATCGCGCGACCGGGCCGCGTGCTGGTATCTGATCGACGCCGCCATCGTCGAGTGCCCCATCCTCACCATGAGCTCCTTCGTCGTCGCCCCCGTCCAGGCCGCGAGCGTTCCCGCGGCGTGGCGGAGGTCGTGGATCGTGACGCCCTCGAT
>DATEEV010000256.1:0-6471 GCA_035281005.1 Microthrixaceae bacterium
GAAGGACTGAGCGATGGCTTCCGACAAGCGAGTGCACGTGACGCTCGAGTGCACCGAGTGCAAGCGGCGTAACTACATCACGACGAAGTCGAAGGTCAACGACCGCGAGCGCATCGAGATGAAGAAGTACTGCAAGTGGGAGCGCACCCACACCCTCCACAAGGAAACGCGCTAGTCGCGACGATCTGCGACCGACCTCCTGATGAGGCGGCCCGATCAGACAGTGAGAAGGGTCAGACCGCCATCGCGGCACGGACCTCGTCGAGCGCGGCCTCGCCGCCATCGCCCCTGCCGGTGATGTGTCCCGACTCCAGCACGTAGTAGCTGTCGGTCGAGCGCAGCGCGAACCCGACGTGCTGCTCCACTAGCAACACGGTGAGGTCGCCACGCCGGGTGAGGTCCGCGATGACCTGTTCGATCTCGGCGACGACGTTGGGCTGGATGCCCTCGGTGGGCTCGTCCAGGATCAACAGCCGCGGCTTGGTCAGCAGCGTCCGGGCGATGGAGAGCTGTTGGCGCTGACCGCCCGACAGCAGGCCGGCCGGGCGGCTCAACAGGTCGCTCAGCACGGGGAACGTGTCGAGCACCTCGTCGATCTCGGACTTCACGGTCGTGACCAGCTGCATGTTCTCCAGCGTGGTCATCTGAGGGAAGCAGAGCTGGCCCTGCGGGACGTATCCGAGCCCACGCCTGACCCGCTGGTTGGGGGGCAGCTTGGTGACGTCCTCGCCGTCGAGCAGGACCGTGCCCGACTTCACCGGGATCAGTCCGACCGCGACCCGCAACAACGTGGTCTTGCCGGCGCCGTTGTGGCCCATGATGGCCGCGGCACCGCCAACAGGGATCGACACGTCGACATCGAACAGGACCATCGTGCGCCCGTATCCCGCGGTGACACCGACGATCTCGAGCATCGACTCAGCCATCGAGGGCCACCTCCGTCACGGTCCCCAGATAGACCTCCTGGACCTGCGGGTCCGCCTGGATCTCGGCGACGGTCCCCTCGGCGAGCACCTTGCCTGCGTGCATGACCGTCACGAAGTCGGCGTAGGTGCGCATGAACTCCATGTCATGCTCGATGACGACGATGGTCCGGTCGCCGACGATCCGCTGCAGCAGCTCACCGGTCTCCTCACGCTCCTCTGTGCTCATGCCCGCGACCGTCTCGTCCAGGAACATCACCTGGGCATCCTGCACGAGCAACATGCCCACCTCGAGCCACTGCTTCTGCCCGTGGGCGAGGATCCCGGCGGGGCGATCCGCCAGCGCGCTCAGGCCGATGGTCTCCAACGCCCGCTCGACGGTCTCGGGCACCTTCCGGCGGGGGAGCAACATCCCCCTCGCCTTGCGGTGCAGGCCCGCCGCGATGTCCAGGTTCTGCAGGACGCTGAGCTGCTCGAACACCGTCGCGGTCTGAAAGGTCCGGCCGATGCCCAGGCGCACGATCTTGTGCGACTTCATGTCGAGCAGGTTGTGGTCGCGGAACTCCGCCTGGCCGGTGCCCTTCACCAGCCCGGTGAGGGCGTCGACCAGGGTGGTCTTGCCCGCGCCGTTCGGGCCGATGAGGAAGTGCAGCCTCCCCTGGAGGAAGGTGACGTCGACGCCGTCGATCGCCTTGAAGCCGTCGAAGTCGACGGTGAGGTCGCGGATCTCCAGGTAGTCCTCGCCGAGGAACGACTTGGTCACACCACCACCTCCGCCTCGGTCGCAGTCGGGGCCACAGCGGACGGCCTGCGTGGCCACAGTCCCCTCAGCTTCGACCCCAGCGAGGCGATGCCGCCGGGGAGGAACAGCATGACCGCGATGAACAGCGCACCCTGGAAGTAGACCCAGTTGGTCGGGAACCGCTCCGACAGTGTGGATTGCCCGTAGCCGACGGCGATGGCACCCAGCGCCGGACCGAGCAACGAGGCTCGACCACCCAGGGCGACACCGGCGATCATCATGATCGATGCCGTCGCGTCCACGTTGGAGGGCGAGATGATGCCGGCGATGGGCGCGAACATCGCCCCGCCGACACTGGCCATGATGGCCGCCACCACGAACGCCACCAGCTTGATGTTCGCGGGGTCGTATCCGAGGAATCGGATGCGCTCCTCTGCATCGCGGGTGCCGACCAGGAGCTCGCCGTACCGGCTCCGGTAGAACTGCCAGACGATCACCAGGCAGACGATCAGCAGGCCCGCTGCGATCAGGTAGAGGTTCTTCTGGACCGTCGGGTCGTACAGGTTCTGACCGAAGAACGTGGTGAACGTGTTCAGACCGTTGAACCCACCGGTCTGCTTGATCGTGGCGATCAGGAGGGTCGAGAATGCCACCGCCATGGCCTGGGTGAGGATGGCGAAGTAGGCGCCCTTCACCCGCCGTTTCAGGATGGCGTAGCCGAGGATGAACGAAACGATCGCCGGCAGCGCGACGATGGCGATGATCGTGAAGGTCCCACTGCGGAACGGCTGCCACCAGCCGGGCATCGTGGCGTCGCCGTACAGCACCATGAAGTCGGGCACCTCGCCCGGACCGGCGGCTTCGAGCTTCATGTGCATGGCCATGGCGTAGCCGCCGAGCCCGAAGAACACGCCCTGGCCCATCACGAGCATGCCGCCACGGCCCCACGCGAGGCCGATGCCGACCGCAGCGAGAGCCCAGCAGCAGTATTTGCCGAGGTTGCCGAGACGGAACGCGGTGAGCGAGTTGGGCGCCCACACCAGCAGCACCAGCGCCACGATGGCGATGCCGACCAGTCCGCCGTATGTCTTGAACAGGTTGGTCGGGGAGAGCTTGTTCGGCGCGGCGACGGCCGGCGCGCCCGCCTCGGGGGCGTCGGGCACCTCGGATGCGTCGGCGGTGGTGGTCGTCATGCCAACGCCCTGGTCCGAACGGTGAAGAGACCCTGTGGGCGGATCTGGAGGAAGATCACGACGAGGGCGAACGTGATGACCTGGGCCATGCTGCCGCTGGTCCAGTCGGTGAGGAACGCGGTGGCCACCCCGACGACCCACGCGGCGATCACCGTGCCCTTGAGCTGGCCGACGCCACCGGCGACGACCACGAGGAAGGCCGGGATGATGTAGGTCGTGCCGAGTGTCGGGTTCGTGCCCGATATCAAGGCGATGGCGACCCCGCCGATACCGGCCAGACCGGAGCCCACGAAGAAGGTGATGCGGTCCACGTTGCGGGTCGAGACGCCCATCGTCTCGGCCAGCTCACGGTTCTGCACCGTCGCACGGATCTGTCGACCGAACGAGCTGTACTTGAGCACGGCGTTGAGTGCGCCCAGCGCTGCCAGCGCCAGGACGATCGTGAAGAGCTGACGGTGCGGCCAGTCGTAACCGAACACCGTGATGTGGCCGTCCAACCAGCTCGGCGGCTTCACCGGGTCGCCCTGCGCACCGAAGATGTCCTTGGCGAACTGTTGCAGGACCATGGCCACCCCGACGGTCGCCAGGAGCGTGTCGAGTGGCCGCCGGTACATCCACTGGATGATCGAGACCTCGAGCAGCAGCCCGAGGAGACCGGCGATGACGAAGGCCACCGGGATGGCGACCACGATCGAGATGCCGGTGCTCGAGATCACCTGCTGGGTGGCGTACGTCGCGTACGCGCCGGCCATGAGGAACTCACCGTTCGCCATGTTGATCACGCCCATCTGCCCGAACGTGAGCGTCAGGCCGAGCGCCGCCATCAACAGGATGGCGCCGGTCGCAGTACCGGTGAGGAAGGGAGTGGTGAGTACGTCCATGCTGAGCTTTCTGAGGTCTTCCGGCGGCTTTCAGAGGTGGGCCCGACTGTGCCGACCTGTCGGTCGGGGGGTGCCGTGCTGCTGCACGACACCCCCCGATGACGGGTGATGGTTGGGGAATGAGCCGAGGGCTCTCCGCCACGGTGGGGCGGCGGGTGAGCCGGGCTCGGCCCGCATCACTCCTTGTTCGGATCCCACCAGTCGTAACCCTCGAGGAACGGATCTGGCTCGATCGGTGCCTCGGAGTCCCACACGATGTCGAACTGGTTCTCCGCATTGATCTGACCGATCAGCCCGGTCTTGGCGATGTGGTGGTTCTCGCCGTTGACGGTGACGTTGCCCTCGGGCGCCTCGAAGCTCACGCCGTCGGACGCCTCGTTCACCGCGTCGACGCAGAAGGACTCGGCCTTCTCGACCATGCCCTTGTAGAGATACATCGAGGTGTAGGCCGCTTCCATCGGGTCCGACGTCGGGCGCTCCGCCCCGTACTCGTCCTGGAAGGCCTTGATGAAGGTGGCGTTCACGGGGGAGTCGACGCTCTGGAAGTAGTTCCAGGCGGCGAACTGACCGGTGACGTCCTCACCCATGGCGGGCGCCTCTTCCTCGGCGATGGACACCGAGATGATCGGAGAGTTGTCCGGGCCGAGACCGGCCTCGTAGTAGGCCTTGATGAAGCCCACGTTCGACGAGCCGTTGATGGTGTTGAACACGAAGTCCGGCTTGGCTTCGGCGATCTTGGCGACCTGGGTCGTCCAGTCGTCGCTGTCGAGCGGCACGTACTCCTCACCGACGATCTCGATGCCGAGCTCCGCCGCGTACTGCTTGATGATCTTGTTCGCAGTACGTGGGAAGACATAGTCGGAACCGGCGAGGAACAGCGTCTTGACGTCCTTCGACTTCAGGAAGTCCATGGCCGGGATGATCTGCTGGTTGGTCGTCGCACCCGTGTAGTAGATGTTCTCCGACGCCTCCAGGCCCTCGTACTGCACCGGGTAGAAGAGCAGCCCGTTGGCGCCTTCGACCACCGGCAGCATCGCCTTGCGGGAGGCCGAGGTCCAACCACCGAAGACCGCAGCGACCTCGTCCTGGGTCAGCAGCTTGTTGATCTTCTCGGCGAAGACCGTCGGCTCGCTCTGGCCGTCCTCCTCGACGACCTCGATCTGCTTGTCGAGGATGCCGCCGTCGTCGTTGATCTCCTTGACGGCGAGCAGGAGCGAGTCACGAACCGTCTGCTCGCTGATCGCCATGGCGCCCGAGGTGGAGTTCAGGAGGCCGAGCTTGACGGTGTCACCGTCGACGCAGGTACCCGATGCGGCCTCCTCGCCACCGCTGTCCGCTGCGTCGTCAGATGCATCGTCGCCGCATGCGCTGACCAGCAACGCGAAGGCGGCGATGGTTCCCAACGCCCATCTGGATTTCCTGCCGTGCCTCATCAGTTCTCCACTCCTCCCCACGCCAGTGACGTGAGTGTCTGCATCCGGCGAGGGTCGCCCGGAGTGACGGCAAACTAGAAACGGCTCGTGTCGCTCAAGTTGCCCGCTTGTTTCCGGTACGTGAACTGTCCTGCCCTGATCCTGCTGGTCGAGGCTTCCTCCGTTCAGGCTCGGTCGCTGACGCTCCCTGCTTCAGTGCGGAACCTCGACTGAGGATCAGGGCAGGACTGCGTCCACCGAACGCAGAGCCTCGGGGACGTCGGCGGCCGTGGCGACGGCCAGCCGGCACCCGGGTGCCGGCTGGAGCAGCGCGGCGCCGCGCTGCGTGTTCGGAACGGCCGGGCTCTCACGGTCGCCCAGGCGGAGGCGGTTGGCGACGACCGCAGCACCGTCCACCCCCGCGGGACCGGACCAGGCTGGAAGCGACGTGTCGATCGAGGTGAGCAGCGCCGGGGTGTCGTCGATCCGGACGGAGAGGGTGGAGCGGAGGGCGCCGGCTGCCTCGCGGGCACGGCCGAGGACGAGCACTTCGTCGAGCGTGACGTGGGCACCGGCGGCGGCGTGCACCGCGGTGTGGGCCTCGTGGCGGGCCCGTTCGGTGAGGATCACCGGCTCGGGCCGCCAGTCGAGGCGCGCCCCGTCGGCCACATGGATGTCGGTGGCCCAGCGGGTGCCGGCCCCGCGGGCTGCGTAGACGACCATCGCCGCCACCGAGCGCACCGCGACCGCGACGCCGGGCCCGACGTCCACCCGCACCCGGATGTGGTCCTCGCCCACCGGCGATGCTCCGGATCCGACCAGCCACAGCGTGGCGCCGTCCCAGCGGAACCACACCGGGGCGCTGCACAGCACGCCCTCGACGCGTACCGTCCCGCCCGCGCCGCGTCGCAGACGGACCGACACCTCGGTGTCGGTCCAACCACTGGCGGGTGGGCTGGTAGGTGAGGCCGGGCCGGGCTCGGCGGGGACGTAGGCGTGCACAGGGAAGCGCCGCGTCAGCCCGCGGCTGCAGTCGCGGCCGGCATCTGTGCTCGGATCCACTCCGCGATCGGCGCAGCGCCCTCGGGTGACGTGAGCGACACGAACACCGTCGGCAGGTCGCCGCGTTGTGCCGCCGCGTCTCGTTCCATGACGCCGAGATCCGCGTTCACCAGGTGTGCGATGTCGATCTTGTTGATCACGAGCAGGTCCGAGCGGGTCACACCGGGCCCGCCCTTGCGCGGCACCTTGTCCCCGCCGGCGACGTCGAGCACGAACAGCTGCACGTCGACGAGGCCCTTGGAGAACGTGAGGGTGAGG
>DATEEV010000257.1:0-4126 GCA_035281005.1 Microthrixaceae bacterium
GCCAGCGGTCGCGCCGCGTCGTGGACGAGGACCACCGCGGCCTCCTCCGGCACCGCGGCCAGGCCGGCTCGCACCGAGCCCGCCCGCGTCGCGCCGCCGACCACGACGACATCGGCCCCGGGGACCGTGAGCGACGCGCCCTCGGGCACGACGACGACGACGCCTTCGGCGTGTGGTCGGGCGCCGGCGACGGCCCGCTCGATCACGCTGCGGCCGCCGAGCTCGGCGAACTGCTTCGCCGATCCGAACCGTTGCCCTGACCCTCCCGCCACCACGATCACCCAGACACCACGGGGCGAGGGCTGCATGGGCGGCACTGTACCCAAGGGTGGCGACGGCGCCGAGGGGACCAGGAGAGTGCCGTGCCCGCTACCATCGGGCCGCGGTGACCGACGAACACGAATTGCTGCGCAAGCACGACCTCTTCCAGGAGCTCGAGGACGTGGCTCTCGATCGCATCCTCGCGGCCACGACCGAGGAGCGACTGGTGCGAGGCGACGTGATCTTCGTGGAGGGCGCGGAGGCCGAAGCGCTGTACGTGGTGACCGAGGGCCGCATCGCCATCTCGAACAAGTCGGTCGATGGGCGCGAGTCGGTGTTCGCGCTGATGGAGCGCGGCGACCTCTTCGGCGAGATGAGCCTCTTCGACGGGTTGGGCCGCTCGGCCGAGGCCCGGGCGCTCGAGCCGAGCTCGATCATCGTGATCCCGTACCGGCCGGTGCGCGACCTCTGGAACGAGCAGCCGAACCTGTTGTGGCCCGTCATCACCTTGTTGACCCAGCGGCTCCGGGCCATGGACGAGGCGCTGGCCGACGCGTTCTTCCTCGACGTCACCGGCCGCACCGCCAAGCACCTGCTCGAGCTGGCGGGAGAACGCGACGAGTTCGAGATCCCGATCACCCAGGAGGAGCTGGCCGGGCTGGTGGGCGCGTCCCGCGAGCGGGTGAACAAGGCGATCAGCAGCTTCCTCCGGCTCGGCTGGATCGAGCAGCAGGAGCGGACCTACCGCATCCTCAAGCGCAACGAGCTCGAGATCCGCTCGCAGTAGCGGATCGTCCTCCCCGATCTCTGCGCGAGCTCCGCCCACCAGAGGCGGGTTCTGCACACAGAACGGCGGTCACCCTCAGGTCACGCCGGTGGAGAGGAACTCGATGGCCCGCGCCCAGGCATCGGCCGCGTCGTCGGTGCGATAGTTCTCGCGCGACGGATCCTGGGCCCAGCCGTGGTCGGCGTCGGGATAACGCACGACGTGGGCGCCGGCGGCCTCGACCTCGGCGATCTCCTCCGGCGGGCACCACGGGTCCTTCATGCCGAAGATGCACAGCAGCTCGGCCTCACCCCTTTCCCGCACCGAGTCGATCGCGTCGAAGACCTTCGGACCGCGCCACTGCTCAGGCATGCGGACCATGCCGTAGAACGCGACACCGCGATCGAAGCGACCGGACGCGATCGACTTGATCGTGAACATCCCACCCATGCAGAACCCGAGCACCCCGACCGGCTCGACCCCGCACGCGTCGGCCGCGGCCACGGCGTCGGCGACCTTGTCCGCGTCGGAGAACGACGAGATCTCGGCGAAACGATCCTCGAGGGTCAGGTGCTCCTTGCCGGGGTAGACCTCGACGACGCACACCGCCCAGTTCTGCTCGTCCGCGAGGCGACGAGCATGCTCGTCGAAGAGGGGTCGGAGCCCCATGACGTCGGGCCAGAGCACCAGACCCCGCTCGGGCGAGCCGGCGGTCGGGAGCGCGAGCTCGGCGGGAGTTCCGGAGGGGAGGGTGATCCTGGCCATCCCCCAGTTGTAGCGGGCGTCAGTTGTAGCGGTCGAGGATCGAGGACTCGGCGATGTGCGCCAGTGCGTCCTTGATCGTGCGCGCCCACTGGTCGCCGACCCCATCGACCGCCGCGATGTCGTCGACGCTGGCACGCATCAGCTTCTCGAGATTGTGGAACTCGTCGACGAGTCGATACGTGAGGTCGGACGGCAGGCGAGGCACACGGGCCAGCATGCGATAACCACGGGGCTGGAGCGGGCCGTCGAGGTCCTTCGTGCCGCCGGAGAGGTGCAGTGCGTCGGCGACCGACTCGGCGTCGAGCAGCTGGTCGGTCTCGAGGTCGGACAAGGTGGCCATGGCCTGCTCGAGGTTCCACGACGCGTCGGGCTGGAAGTAGTCGAGCACCACCTGACGTCGATCGTCCTCGACACCCGCCAGTAGCTCGTTGAGCTGCAGGCGCACCAAGCGTCCGTCGCTGCCCAGCTCGACCAGGTAGCGCTCGATCTCCTCGGAGATCCGGATCACGACCTCGGTGCGCTGCAGGAGCGTCACCACGTCTCGCACCGTGACCAGGTCCTCGATCTCGAGGGCGGTCAGCGACGCGGAGACCTCGGTGAGGCGGGCCTTGTAGCGCTCGAGGGTCTGCAGCGCCTGGTTGCAGCGGTTGAGGATCGAGGGGATGGCGTCGAGCTGGTGCTTGGCGTCGTGCATGTAGAGGGTGAGCACGGCCATGTCCTCGCTCACCGAGATGACCGGGACGCCGATCGAGCGGGCGACGCGCTCGGCGGTGCGGTGCCGGGTTCCGGTCTCGGAGGTGGGCACGTTCGGGTTGGGCACCAGGTGGACGTTGGCCCGGGCGATGCGGCTGGCGTCGGGCGCCAGGATGATCGCGCCGTCGGTCTTCGCCAGCTCGGAGAGGCGCTGGGGGGAGAAGGCGGCGTCGAGCAGGAATCCCCCCGAGCAGATGTTGAGCACCTCCGGCCCGTCACCCACCACGATCAGGGCACCCATCGAAGCCTTCAGGATCCGGTCGAGACCTTCCCGCAGCGGAGTGCCGGGCGCCAGGATTGCGAGCGCGTCGAGCAGAGCCTTGCTGCGACGTGGAGCCATCAAACCAGCTTACCGGGCACTATCACCCATGGGACGGGCCGAATTCGGGGCTCTCGAGGGCAGAGGCGAGCGCCTGACGGACCGTTCCGGCCCGTGCAAGGCGCAGTGGGGCCTCGACCTCGGGGCACGACGCGGCGACCACCGCCCGCCGGAACCCGAGCCGCGCGGCCTCCGCCAGGCGGGCCTCGACCCCTGCGACATGGCGCAGTTCGCCCCCCAGGCCGATCTCGGCGCAGGCGACCAGCTCGTCGGGCAGTGCCAGCTCGAGGGTGGACGAGGCCACGGCGAGGGCGACCGCCAGGTCGGCCGCCGGTTCGACGACCCGGGCACCGCCCACGGCCATCGCATAGGTGTCGAGCTCGGCCAGCGAGATGCCGACGCGCTGCTGGAGCACGGCGAGCACCATCGCCACGCGACCGGAGTCGAGGCCGTGGACCGACCGCCGAGCTTGGGGCGCCCGGGTCGACGCGACGAGGGCCTGGATCTCCACCAGCATCGGTCGCCGACCTTCGATCGCCGCGGCCACGACCGACCCGGCAACCCCCGGGCGTCGGTCCGCCAGGAACAGCTCGCTCGGGTCGGGCACGGGCACGAGACCGCCCTCGGCCATGGCGAGGAGCCCGACCTCGCCGGTCGAGCCGAACCGGTGCTTCGTGGCGCGCAGCGTCCGGAGCGCGAGGTCACGCTCACCCTCGAACGAGAGCACGGTGTCGACCACGTGCTCGAGCACGCGTGGGCCCGCGAGCGCGCCGTCCTTCGTGACGTGGCCCACGATCACCACGGCCCGGTCGTTCTGCTTGGCGTGGGTCACGAGCTGGTGCGCGCAGTGCCGCACCTGTGACACCGACCCGGGCGCGGCGCTGAGGGCGGGGTCGTGCAGCGACTGGATGGAGTCGATCACCGCCACCGCTGGAGCGACGTCGTCGAGGTGCGCCAACACGTTCGGCAGCGCGGTCTCGGTCGCGAGGTAGAGCTCGGGGTGCAGCGCGCCCAGGCGCTCGGCGCGGCGGCGGACCTGATGGGCCGACTCCTCCGCAGTTACGTAGAGCGTGCGACGACCGGGCTCGGAGAGGCCGGCCAGGGCCTGGAGCAGGACGGTCGACTTCCCGACTCCCGGCTCGCCGCCCATCACGGTGACCGAGCCGGGCACCAGCCCGCCCGACAGCACCCGGTCGAGCTCACTCATCCCGGTGGGCATCGCCACCGCCCCGTCGAGGGGCACCTCGGCGATCGGTCGCGCC
>DATEEV010000258.1:0-3524 GCA_035281005.1 Microthrixaceae bacterium
AGGCCTCGCCAAGGCCCGACTCCGCGTCATCGACAACGACCTCGAGGAGGTGACCCCACACGAGCTGAGCGAAGCGATGTAGAACAACACCCGAGGCTGACGCCGTGACCGTCGCCTACACCACCACCCGGGGCATGACCCCCCGATTCCCGCGTTCCACGGCAGAATGGGCGGACTGAGGGCACAGAGCCCGAGGTAGTGAACCCAGTTGATGGTCGGACGGCCAGCAGCTGGGTTTGCGAATTTTCAGCCCACGTCGACGATGCGCATGCGTCGCCGAGTCGGCACCGCGTCCAGTGCCCGGGGTGAGATTCGAACTCACATGCTCCTGTCGGAGCCGAGGGGTTTAAGCCCTCTGCGTCTACCGATTCCGCCACCCGGGCGATCGGGTCACGGTAGAGCGCCGACCGCGCCGGCGCGTCGACCGAGTCCGAGCGGCCGACGGCACGCCTCGGACCTGTCAGTAGCCTGCGCCGATGTCGAGCGACGACACTCCGACGGTCGACACCCCCGCCGACCGTCGGTGGTGGCGCCGACGATGGTGGCGCCGACGATGGTGGCTCCCCGCGCTCGGCGTGGTGGTGGTCTGGGCGGTGGCCGCCGCGGTGGTCGCGGTCGACGCGAGGCGGCATGCCGACCGCGGGATCGAGGCCTTCGACGAGGTCGCACCCGTTGCCTCCGGCAGCCTCTCGCGCCTGCTCGACTCGCTGGGCAATCCGCGGCCCGAGAACCTCGATCGCCCGGTGCCCGACCTACTGCACGACGCAGCGGACGAATTCGCGATGGCGCGCGACTCCCTGCGCTCGATCGTGTTCTCTCCCCTTCTCGCGGTGCCGGTGATGGGCCGCCAGCTGCGTTCGGCTCGCTCGCTCGCGACCGTCGCCGCACAGTTGGGCGACGCGTCCGCCGACGCCTACGACCAGTTGCGCCGACTCATGGACGAGGCATCGAACACCCCGGAGGCGCGCCTGGCCGCAGGCCGTGAGGCCGAGTCGGTCCTTCGCGACGTGCAATCCCGGATCGAGGACGTCGACCTCGGTCCGTCGGAGGCGCTCGTCGGCGGTCTCGCCCGAGCTCATCGGCGACTCGAGCACGAACAGTCGCGGGTTGCCGACACCCTCGACCTCGCGCTCGACGCCGTGACCGGCCTGAACTCGTTCCTCACCGGGCCGACCCGCTACCTGCTGCTGGCTTCGAACAACGCCGAGATGCGCGCCGGATCCGGCATGTGGCTCCAGATCGGCGTGCTCACCGTCGCTGAGGGCCGGTTCGAGGTCAACGACCTGCAGGCGACCCGCGATCTCACCTTGCCGGCGCCGGGCACACAACTCGATCCCGACGTCGAGGCGAACTGGGGGCCGCTCGAACCGGACCAGGAGTGGCGAAACATCAACGTGACGCCGCGGTTCGACGAGTCGGCCCGCATGGCCACCGACATGTGGTCGACGATCCAGCCGCCCGTCGACGGCGCCATCAGTATCGACATCGCCGGCATCACCGCCCTGCTCGAGGTGACCGGTCCGGTGGATGTCGAGGGACGAACGATCAGTGCCGACGACGCCGTCGACTACCTCCTCCTCGAGCAGTACCGCGAGTTCCCGGACCAGGTCGAGGCCCGCGAGGACAGGATCGAGCAGGCGGCTCGATCGGTGCTGACCGCGTTCAACGAGCGGTCGTGGTCGCCGAACGAGCTGCTCGGGTCGCTCGATCGGGCCGGTCGGGCCCGCCACATCATGTTGTGGTCGACCGAGGAGATCGAACAGCGGGGATGGGAGGCGGTCGGCGCCGCCGGGCTGGTGGGCGACGACGACATGTTGCTGGCGGTGCTCAGTCTGGGCGGCAACAAGCTGGATCAGTTCCTCGACCTCGTCGCGACGACCAGCGTGGAGCCGGCCGCGGAGGGGACGAAGATGCGGGTGACCATCGACGTCGTCAACAACACGCCCGACGAACCACTTCCCCGCTACGTCCAAGGTTCGTACCCCGGCCTCGGCCTGCCCCCAGGCGCCTACCTCGGCATCGTCCAACTCACCATCCCCGGGTCGGCTGCCCGGATGGCGATCACGGGAGGCACTCCGGCGGTGCAGGGCAACGACGGTCTGAGCAAGGTGCTCGGGACGGAGGTGCGAGTCGATCGCGGCGCGACCGCGCGCGTCGAGTTCGAGTTCGTCCTGCCCGACGGGACCGAGGAGGTCGAACTGTTGGCGTCGGCCCGTCTCCCACCCACGACCTGGCACCACGCCGGTGACACGTGGCGCGATCGCCAACCACGTGACGTTCCTCTCTCGTGACGTTCGGGTGAACTCGTCCGGATCCGAGCGACGCGCACCCGACACCCACGCTCTCGAGAGCGACGCGTGCTGAGCACGACACACACTTGGGCGCGACGAGTTCGTCGACGCGAGACCCGGGTGCAGCGGTGCCGCTCGTGGGCCGGGGCCCGACCCGCCGGACTACTGGAGGTTTGCGACGTCGGGCGCCGAGGTGCGGGTGAACACCCGCAGCGAGCGCTCGATCACGGCCTCGACGGTGAGCAACAGAATCACCAGGTCGAGCACGATGCTCCAGTTCTCGACGTAGAAGAGGTCGAGACGTCGATAGGCCCAGAACGACGGGTTGTCGCGGGCCTCGACCTGCCACAGGCCGGTCACTCCGGGCACCGCAGACAGGCGCGCCATGAGCTCGTCGTCGAACTGCTCGACCTCGTGAGGCAGCGCCGGACGTGGCCCGACCAAGCTCATCTGACCCCGGAGCACGTTGAAGAGCTGGGGAAGCTCGTCGAACGAGGTGAGCCGCAGGATCGAACCGACCTTCGTGACGCGAGCGTCGGGACCACTCGACTTGTAGAGCGGACCTTCGCGCCCGTTGAGGTGGATGTCGACCTCCTGGTCGGCGCCGACTCGCATGGTGCGGAGCTTGTACAGCGTGAACTCGACGCCGTCCTTGCCCACACGGCGCTGGCTGTAGAGGACAGGGCCGCGATCGGCGAACCAGATCGCGGCCGCCGCGATCGCCAGGAATGGTGAGGCCAGCACGAGGACGATCATGGAGATGATGATGTCGCCGACCCGCTTCATGAGGCGTTTGCCCAGACCGAATTCGGCGTTCTCGATGTACAGGAGCGGCTCGTGCGCCACGGGGGCGGGCCGAACTCGGCGGTAGTCGATGCCCCACAGGCCGCCGGACACGTGGACGTGCAGGCCGCGGCGGCTGAGATCGCCGATGAGCGCGCTTTTCTCCCGGATTGGGAGGCACGCAGCCGTGATCATCACGCCATTGGGGTTCGAGCGGGCCAGGACGCCGTCGAGATCGTCGAGCCCGCCGAGCCAAGGGGCAGGCATGTGGACGGCGGGACGAGGTCCGACCATCCCGATGGCCGTGAACCCGAACTCCGGGTGCTCGTCGAGGAGGCGGAACAGGTGTTCGGCCTCGTCGTCGGTCCCGACGATGAGCATCGGACGGCAGTAGAGCCCCGCGCGGCGCTGCCGACGGAGCCAACCGTCGTACGCGGCGCGGGCGAGGAC
>DATEEV010000259.1:0-3527 GCA_035281005.1 Microthrixaceae bacterium
CGAACTCGACCCCGACCGCGGGGTAGGCGAGGAAGTTTCGCACCCAGTCCGACGATCGGCCGACCGTGGGGTGCTCTGTCGGTACACCTTTCGACGTGGTCTCCCACGATCCACGGGTCACTGGTTGGATGGGTGCACGAACCTGTCCGGCGTTGCCCGCGACGCTCACCGACGATCCGGCCGTCGCAGCAAGCTCTGAGCGAAGGAGAACGACGATGAAGGGTGCAGTCCTTCATGGAGCCAACGACGTCCGGCTCGACGACCGCGACGACCCGACCATCGTCGAGCCGACCGACGCCATCATCCGGCTCTCGGCTTCGTGCATCTGCGGCTCGGACCTGTGGCCCTACCGGGGCATCGAGCCGGCTGACCACCTGTTGATGGGACACGAGTACGTGGGTGTTGTCGAGGAGGTCGGCGACGAGGTGACGACGCTCGAGGCCGGCGAGTTCGTGGTGGGGTCGTTCGTCATATCGGACAACACATGTGAGATCTGCCGGTCCGGCTACCAGTCCAAGTGCGTGCACGCCGAGTTCGTCCACGGCACGATCGGCACCCAGGCCGAGTACGCCCGCATCCCCCTCGCCGACGGCACCCTCGTCGCGACTCCCGACCACCCGGACCCGGACCTGATCCCGTCGCTGCTGGCCACCTCCGACGTACTCGGCACCGGTTGGTTCGCTGCCGTCGCCGCCGAGGCCGGACCGGGCAAGACCGTAGCGGTCGTCGGCGACGGCGCCGTCGGGCTGATGGGTGTGTTGGCGGCCAAGCAGCTCGGCGCGGAGCGAATCATCGCCATGAGCCGCCACGAGCCCCGCCAGCGTCTCGCACGCGAGTTCGGCGCCACCGACATCGTCCCCGAACGCGGTGACGAAGGCGTCGCACGCATCAAGGACCTCACCAACGGGCTCGGCGCGCACTCCGTGATCGAAGCCGTCGGTACCCAGCAGGCGATGCTGCAAGCAATCGGCTCCACCCGCCCGGGCGGACACATCGGCTACGTCGGCGTCTCCCATGAGGGCGACGCGATCCCGATGGACGACCTGTTCTTCGCCGAGGTCCATCTGCACGGCGGCCCAGCCCCGGTGCGCCGATTCCTCCCCGAGCTGATCCGGCGCGTCTGGGACCGCGCCATCGACCCGGGCAAGGTCTTCGACCTCACCGTGCCCCTCGACGAGGTGGCCGAGGGCTACCGGGCCATGGACGAACGGCGCGCCATCAAGACCCTCCTCACTCTCTGAGCCGACGACCGGATCCGCCGCATGAACCCCTCGTACGACTTCACCGGCCAGGTCGCCCTCGTCTCCGGCGCCAGCTCCGGCATGGGCCTCGCCACGGCCCGGGCGTTCGCCGAGGCGGGCGCGTCCGTCGTCCTCGTCGCGCATCACGAACCCGCCCTGCTCGCCGCGACCGATGAGCTGCAGCGAGCCGGGCATCAAGTGCTCGGCGTGACCTGCGACGTGTCCGACGAGGCGCAGGTCGCAGATATGGTCGACGCTGCCGTCACCACGTTCGGTCGGCTCGACATGGCGTTCAACAACGCCGGCATCCAGGCCCCACCCACCGATGCCGCCGACGAGTCGGCCGAGCAATGCGACCGCGTCCTCGATGTCAACCTGCGCGGCGTGTGGGCGTCCATGAAGCACGAGCTGAGGCACATGCGCGAGCAAGGCAGCGGCGCCATCGTCAACTGCTCCTCCCTCGGAGGCCTCGTCGGCCTTCCCGGACGGGCCGCGTACCACGCCTCGAAGCACGGGGTGATCGGCCTCACCCGCAGCGCGGCGCTGGAGTACGCACCCCGAGGCGTCCGGATCAACGCCATCTGCCCGGGGACCTTCGACACGCCGATGGTCCGGAACATGATCGACAAGGGCGAGCTCGACGAGGCGGAGGCCCGGGCCAACCAGCCGATCGGTCGCCTCGGCCGTGCCGAAGAGATCGCGTCGACGGTGCTCTGGCTCTGCAGCCCCGGATCCAGCTTCGTGGTCGGCACCGCCATCCCCGTCGACGGTGGCTACACGGCCCAATGACGGCGTCGCCGCGGCCCACCCACGCTGGCGACCACCGGTGATGAAGCACGTCCGAAGTGCTCGCGCCCAGCGACTACGGGCTTTCGCCGTCGCGCCGCTGATGCTGGCCCTACTCCTCGCCTGTGGATCGTCGGACGACGACCGCACGTCCGGTGCCGACGCACGGTCCCGGACGGAGTCGACCGCTCCGCAGCCGTCAACCACGAACGCCTCGACACCGCCATCGACCACCAGCGGCACTGCCGTCGAGTCCGATGCGGTGGTGGGCACGACGATCCGGTTCAGCCACGGCGAGACGCACGTCGACGTCACGATCACCGAGGACAACCCCACCACCCGCGACCTGCTGACGATGCTGCCCCTCACACTGACCGTCGAGGAGTTCAACGGACGGGAGAAGATCAGCTACCTGCCGAGAGAGCTCGACATCACCGGGTCACCAGGCCATGACCCGGACGACGGTGATCTCATCTACTACGCCCCCTGGGAAAACATCGGCTTCTACTACAACACCGCCGGTGTCGAGTACACCGACCAGGTAATCCACCTCGGCACCTACGACGCCACGATGGAACAGCTCACCGACCTTGAAGGCGACAACGTCGCGGTCACAATCGCCAACTGACGGATCTCGATGACGGTGTGAGCAGCGGATGTCGACTCACGCCATGACGGCACCCCGCGCACGCGAGGGCCGGGCCGGCTACCTCGGCGCACCCGGAACGTTGTGCCTCTTGGAGACGGGCTGGGACGTCTCCGGGAGCTTCGGTGAAGTCGGTCCGGCGTTTGGTACGCCGAACAGCGGGTTGAGCTCGGTTCTCTGGTCGCGGCGGATGGAGTCCTGGTCGCAGAGCCCGTGATCGGACGATCTGCGGGAGGTTTCGCCGTCAGGAGCCCCAACATGGTCCGCGGTTCGTGCAGGATGGCCGATCGCGGTCGCTCAGAGGGCATCGACCCCGGTAGAGCACCGCGTCGGACCCCGGACGCGACGAGCGGCGAACCCTGTGACCTGGTTCGCCGCTGCTGGCACCCCCAACGGGATTCGAACCCGTGTCGCCACCTTGAGAGCCTGGTGTCAGGTGCTCACCGAGTCCTCTCGTCCGCATCGGCCCAGGTCGGAGATCTGCTCATCCGCACCCAGTCACGCTGAACCCACCGGCTACCGCTGAGTAGATGGGACAGCGGATGGGACGGATCTACGGATTGAAGGTCCCGCACCGTACAGCCGGGTCGGACTGAGGCACGCGATCGCGGCTCGGTCGAGATCGACGGCGACCTGAAGTCCGTTCGCGCTGGACGCCATGATCGCACTTGTACGATGATCGCGTGCCTGCGATGATCAGCCGTGCCTGAGATCGAGCTGCACGACGAGATCGCGGACTGGATGGACACGCTCGACGACAACGAATGGCACCGCACCGTGGTCGTGGTCGATCGGCTCGCCGAGCTCGGCTCGGCCGCAAGGATGCCGCTGTCACACAGCCTCGGCGACGGGTT
>DATEEV010000260.1:0-3920 GCA_035281005.1 Microthrixaceae bacterium
CCAGCTGGTGGCCGGCACCCCGGTCGGACGTTTGGCCGAGGCCAGCGAGATCGCCGACGTTGCGGTCTGGCTCTGTGATGGCGCACCCGGCTATCTCACCGGCGAGATCATCTCCGTCGACGGGGGTGTCGGTGCCTGATCCCGCCTCGACCCCAAGGAGCCTGCCATGACCCGGAATCTGTTGAACACCATCAACATCGACGTGCCCGCGGCGGTGGCCGATGAGACCGTGGCGTTCTGGTCGGCGGCGCTCGGTGCCTCACCGCTACGAACGAAGATGCCGCAGTACACGATCCTCGAGCATGCGGCCGAGCCGAACCGGCTGGTGATCCAGACGATCGAGGACGGCGCCGCCGGAGTGCACTTCGACGTCCACACCGACGACCTCGACACCGAGGTCGAGCGGCTCGTCGCGCTCGGTGCCACGCTGGTCGATGGGCAGTGGAAGGACCATCCCGGTCGGTGGGTCGTCATGCGCGACCCCGCCGGCAACGAGTTCTGCCTCGTCGACGGAACCAACCCGCTCCGCGGGCCGAGGGTCCTCGAGGACTTCGACCGCCGGGCCCGCACGGTCGGCGGATCCGACCCAAAGGAGGGAACCGAACCGTGAAGCCCACGACCGACGACATCGTCGAGCTGAGCCACCTGTGCGCGACCTACGCCAGTCGCATGACCCAGGGCGACATCGAGTTCGTCATCGCGCACCTCATGACCGCGGATGGCACCTACAGCGCCTTCGGGGACACGTACGCGCTCGAAGACTGGCCGGACCTGGTAGCAGCGGCGCCGAAGGGGCTGTTCCTTTGCGGTGATCCCGAGCTCGAGGTCGACGGCGACACGGGTACCGGCCAGGTGCCGTTGCTGTTCGTCGACCAGACCAACCACCGCATGCGCCTCGGCTGGTACAGCGACACCTACGTGCGCACTGAGGCCGGCTGGCGGCTCAGAACGCGCAAGACCACGTTCCTCCGCCGCCACGGCGGCGCCGACTCCGGCAAGCCCCACGACCCGCTCCGACCCAAGCCGGTGTCGAAGGAGTAGCGCAGCGTCAGGCAGCACTCACGGAGGGGCAGACCCAGCGAGCGGACCCCGCCAGCTACACGAGCACACGCCCACTCGAACATCCTCAGATCCGGCGTTCGGAGGCCGCCTCACGGTCGGCGAAGCGCTTAGCCTCAGACCTGGACACCCACGGCGTACAAGGCGGCCACGATGCTCAGCGACCATCCCGTTTCACCGATTCTTCTGTCCACTGATGTGGCGGCGAGCCGCGCGTTCTACCACGACACTCTCGGCCTCGAGATCATTGCCGAGAGCGGCGAACGACTCGTCCTGCGATGTGGTGCCGGCACCCAGATCCTGATCTCGTCCAGCACGGTGGGCACGTCCGACACACAAACCCAAGTTGCCTGGCGAGTGCCAGACGTGCATGCCGCAGTCGCAGATCTCCGGTCCCGCGGAGTACGTGTCGAGGAGTACGAGGCGCCGGACC
The DNA here is from genome assembly GCA_035281005.1 of Microthrixaceae bacterium. Classification (GTDB taxonomy): domain Bacteria; phylum Actinomycetota; class Acidimicrobiia; order Acidimicrobiales; family Microtrichaceae; genus DATEEV01. The sequence goes on from DATEEV010000260.1 coordinate 1,493, forward strand.
CGGTCACGGTTGACGGGGTCGCGGACATGGGCCACTCCTGGGCCGCGTGGTTCATCGACCCGAGCCGAAACGTGCTGTCCGTCGTTCAGCCAAAGGGCTGACGGCTTCGACGAGCTCGGGAGACTCTCCCGCGATGCCGAGCGAACGCTCGAGCCGAGTCACCGGTTGCTGTCGGCGCGGTGTTGCCGCTACTCGTGCGTCGTGTTGGGCGTGAAACGGATGAGCGCTCGATCAACGGCTCGGACGTCGGCGGCGGTGACGCGGTGGCCGGGCGGGATGTCGATGCCGATGCGTCGGAGTGAGCCGCGCTGGTCGGTGAGGCACTGAAGCGCTCCGGCGACGAATTCGGGGTCGTCGACGAGTGTGCCGATGAGCTCCTGGCGGTGCGCTCGGAACGTGACCGTGACCGCGATGCCGTCTCGGAAGTTCGCCCGCCACGATGCTGGTGTGCACACGACGTGTTCGCTGTTGATCTCGTGCCATCCCACCGGGACCCGGTAGTGACGTCCGCTGCGGCGCCCGTCGAACTCGAGGAGGGCGAAGGGCCGAACGAGTCGTCCCAGTGGCGTGCGCAGGACGACCCGCAGGATCGGGTTCAGAATTGCGACCAGCAGCATCGGTGGGCGGACGTCTCGGGCGAGGGTGTCGGCCACGGTCATCGCTCCGCGCCGACGATCTGCCCGATGGCACCGTCGACGCCGTCCTCGCCACCGTCGACGGGTTCGAGGTAGAAGCGAGCCCAGGCGAACTGGTCACCGCTGGTGCCGAAGATGATGACCCCACGCAGAACCTGCCGAACCCCGTCGGGCCGGTGACCGGCGAGCTCCCACTCCGACCAGACGACGTCACCATCGGCTGTCGTGCGCAGGACCGTAGCGCTCACGTCGGGGACACCGGCGAAGATCCGGGTCCAGTTCGTGCGTACCTGCTCCCGCCCCTCAAAGCCGCGAGCGGGATGGGCCGGCGTGTGGTTGCGGTAGTCGTTGGCGAAGCAGGCCACCACCCCCTCGATGTCGTGCGCGTCGACCGCTTGCCGAAGTCGTTCCACGAGTTCGTTCGAGTCCATCTGCCATCCGTTCTAGTTAGCTAGAATGAAAGGAATGATGAGTGGGAACGCCGCAAAACGCAAGCGCGATCGCGCGTACGACGCCACGGGGCGACAGGAGCGGGCACGCCAGCAGCGCGAAGCCACCCTCGAGCGGGCGCGGGAGCTGTTCCTGGCGCAGGGATACGCCGCAACGACCGTTGAGTCGATCGCTCAGGCGGGCGGCGTGTCCGTGGCGACGGTGTACAAGACCTACGGGGGCAAGGCCGGCCTCGTGCGCGAGCTGTGCACCAAGGCGCTCGCCGGTAGCGGCCCGGTCCCCGCTGAACAGCGCTCGAATGCTCTGCGCGTTGCGAACGATCCTCGCAGCCTGATCGAGGGATGGGGTGCGCTGGTGGAGGAAGTGTCGCCCCGAGTTGCGCCGCTGCTCCTGCTACTTCGCGCCGCGGCCGAGACCGACCCCGACGCGGCCGCCCTCTACGCCGAGCTCGACCAGGAACGACTCGACCGTATGGCAGACAACGCCCACCACCTCGCCCGTCACGGGAACCTCCGCGCCAGCATCAGCGAGGCCGACGCACGCGACGTCCTGTGGCTGTGCACCTCACCCGAGCTCTACGAGCTTCTCGTACAACAGCGCGGATGGACACCCCGACAGCTCGGCGAGTTCGTCACCGATACCATCGCGAGCACGATCGTCTGACGGGTCTCGAAGAGTCGGCGCCATGGATCACAGGTCCAGGTCGGTCGTGGCGGGCTCCGGGTCGCCGGCGTGTCGGGCGACCCTGATGTGGTGCAGGCCGGAGGCGGCCCGCCAAGCGTGTGCGATGGGGTCGCGGACGGCAAGTCGGTCGGTGGACGACTCGATCTTGAACTCGGTCTCGCCGCCGGCGGGGATCTCGACCCGGGTGAAGCCGATGAGGCGTGGCGGATGCTCACTGCTCGCACCTTCGCCGTACATCTGGACGACGTCTGAGCCGACCCGGGACCCGGTGTTCCGCACGACGCCGCGGGCGACGATGCGCTCGTGGTCTCGAGTGACCGTCACGCCGTCGAGGACGAGCGTGGTGTAGGAGAGGCCGAACCCGAAGGGGAATGCCGCGCTGCGTCCGGTGCGGGCCAGATGCCACCAGCCGTGCCATCGGTCGTAGGTGAACGCGTCGGCGTCGCGGTCGAACGCGGGAAGGTCGGCCTCGTCGTGGGGCACGGTGAACGGGAGGCGGCCGGACGGTTCGGCCGTGCCGGTGAGCACGTCGGTGAGCGCAGGACCCGCTTCGGCTCCTCCGTACCAGGCCTGTACGACTGCTGGGACTTCGTCGACCCACTCACTGCACACGACTGCGCTGCCGGATTGGATCACGACGACGGTGCGCGGGTTGGCCC
>DATEEV010000261.1:0-2353 GCA_035281005.1 Microthrixaceae bacterium
CTCGTCGACGCCACGGTGCTCGACCTGTTCGCCGGCTCGGGCGCGCTCGGCATCGAGGCGTTGTCGCGCGGGGCCGCGCACGTGACCTTCGTCGACTCGGCCGCAGCCTCGCTCAGGGCGATCGAGGCGAACCTGGACCGCACGCGGTTCGGAGATCGGGCCAGGGTGGTGCGTGCCGACGCGTCCCGCCACGTCGAGGTCGCTCCGTCGGTCGATCTCGCCCTCCTCGACCCGCCCTACGAATTCGATGGCTGGGAACCGTTGCTGTCCTCACTCCAGGCGGCGGTGATCGTGGTGGAGTCGGACCGCCCGATTGCGCTACCACCCCGCTACGAACTACGGAGAGATCGGCGCTACGGAACTACCGTGGTCCACATCGCACAACTGCAGGAGCACGACCGGTGACCACCGTCCTCTATCCGGGATCGTTCGACCCGATCCACAACGGGCACGTCGAGATCATCGAGACGGCCGCCCGCCTCTTCGACCGGGTCGTGGTCGCGGCGATGCGCAACCCTCAGAAGGGCGAGCCTCTCTTCTCGTTGCAGGATCGTCAGGACATCCTCCGGGAGGCGCTGGCGCACCTCCCCAACGTCGAGGTCACGATGTTCTCGTCGCTGGTCGTGGACCTCGCGCAGGAGGTCGGCGCCAGCTTCATCGTGAAGGGCCTCCGAGCGGTGTCGGACTTCGAGTCCGAGCTGCAGATGGCCCAGATGAATCGCCGGATCTCGGGTGTCGACACCCTGTTCATCCCCACCACGTCCGGGAACTCGTTCCTCGCGTCGAAGCTGGTGCGCGAGGTCGCGCGCTTCGGCGGCAACATCGAGTCGATGGTGCCGGCCTCGGTGGCCAAGCGCCTCCAGGACCGGTACTCGCAGTGAGCGACGAACCGGTCGATCCTCGACCGGCGTCCGCTGCCGCCCCGCGGCCCGTCGAGCAGATCCTCCGCCGGGTCATCGATCTCGTCGAGAACGCCCGGAGCCTGCCGATGTCGACCTCGGTGCGCATCGAGCGCGACGAGGTGCTCGAGCAGCTGGACGAGGCGGTGCAGCGACTGCCCGACGAGCTGCGAGCGGCACGGTGGCTGCTGAAGGAGCGCGACGAGTTCCTCGCGAAGACCCGACGAGACGGTGAGGAGATCATCTCGGACGCGAAGTCGCGGGTCGCCCAGATGGTCCAGCGCTCGGAGGTGGTGAAGGCGGCCGAGCAGAAGGCACGCGAGGTGCTCGAGGAGGCCGAGGCCGCTGCCCGGGCCATGCGTCGGGAGGCCGAGGACTACTGCGACCAGAAGCTCGCCAGCTTCGAGGTCGTCCTCGAGCGGATCGGTCGAACCGTGGCCGCAGGCCGTCAGCGTCTGGCCGCCACCGTCGAGGAGATCGAGTTCGGCGCGCCTGATCGCCCCGACGACGGAGTCGACCACGAGCTCGGGTGACAGGCCCTTGAACGAAGCTGCCGCGCCCGGGAACGAACATGCCTCGTCGTCGGGGTGACCAGCCGCTGGTCAACATCGTCGACCTGCGGCGACGGATGGGGGAGCAGCGCGACGTCCGCCGCTCGCTGCATCTCGGTGAACTGGAGATCGGCACGACCCGGGTCTCGGTCGACGATCCGGTCGACGTCGACGTCGTCCTCGAGTCGATCCCGGCCGGCCTCTCCGCCACGGGCCACGTCCGCGCCCGCTGGACAGGGCTCTGCCGACGTTGTCTCGAGTCGGTCGACGGGGTGCTCGATGTCGAGGTCGAGGAGGTGTTCGCTCCCGAGGACACCGTCGGCGCGGACGAGGCCTACCCGCTCGGGCACGAGACCATCGACCTCGAGCCGTTGGCGCGCGAGGCCGTGCTGCTCGGGCTCCCCGTCGCTCCGTTGTGCCGTCCTGAATGCGAGGGACCGGCTCCGGGGGCGTTCCCGGTGTCGATCGACGCGGACTCGGCCGACGGGGACGACCAGCCGGGTGAGGAGGGCAGCGAAGCGGGTCGAGAGGTGGAGCGGCCTCTCGACCCCCGCTGGGCCGGGCTCGACGTGCTGAGAGCCGAATTCGAGGAGGATCCGGAGCCATGATGGGGTCGCTGATTCGCCGAGGAGCGTCACCGGCCCGTACAGTGTCGGGTCCGACTGCGCCCGCTCCGCCGCGCTCCCATTCCCTCTGATCGACTCCCAGGATCCACCATGGCTGTTCCCAAGCGAAAGACGTCGAAGGCGAAGAGCCGGAGCCGCCGAGCGTCCGCCTGGACCCTGAAGGCGCCCGCGCAGAGCGTGTGCCCACGGTGTGGCGTGACGAAGCTGCCGCACGTCGTCTGCGGCAACTGCGGCTGGTACCACGGCCGCCAGGCGATCGACGTCGACTGATCCCCAT
>DATEEV010000262.1:0-4914 GCA_035281005.1 Microthrixaceae bacterium
ACCCTGCTCGCACCCACCGAGGTGCAGATCCGCGACAGCATCCGCGCCGGATTGGCCGAGTTGTTGGGTCCCAACGTGCCCGACGACCGCTACGGGGAACTGTGGTCGTTGACCTTCTACCTCCTGCAGGGGATGGCCTTCGAGCGGGCGCTCGGCATGGAGAGTCGAGCGGCGCGCGAGCGGCGAGAGGCCCGCGCCCTCGAGGCCTGGAAAGCGATCCTGTCGGATCGCCTCGTCACGCCGGCATCAGTTCCACGCGCACCGGAGGACCGGTCGGACGCGGACCGGGGGCATCCGAGTTCGGCGTAGCCCGAATTCGGCTACGACCCGGGGTCGAGGTAGGCCGCGTAGCGCTCGCGTGGCCAGTAGCGGGCGGGCTCCAGTTCCTGAGCCTCCACCATCTCGACCCTCACTCGGTCGTACTCGTAGCAGTTGAGCTCGTACTGGTTTCCCCATGGGTCGGTGAGGTCGAACGCCCAGCACAAGTCGAAGTCCACGAGGTCGGCGACCGTGAGACGCTCGCCGCGCGGGTTGTCGATCCCGCACGGGAGCGAGTGGGCGAACGAGATGAAGCTGTCCGCGTCGACGCTGAACGCAACCCCGGTCCGCTGCGGAATCATCGGGTGTCCTTCGCCGGCCTCGAAGAGCGCCAGCGTCGTGCGACCGCCGTCGGCCGAGATCTGGAGCGGTCCGCCCTCGAAGCCGTGCGCCCAGAAGTCGAATGCGGCCACCGGCTCGAACCCGAGGTGCTCTGAGTACCACTGGGCTGCCACTGCCCGGTCCGGCACCCGGATGTGTACGTGATCGAGCCGTCCCATTCGGAATGCCGGCCGCTTTGCCTCTATGCCGACAAGGGTAGAGGTCGATCGGTTGGCCGGCATCGCTGATCAACCGATCGACGCTCCACCCGCCGGTGGATCTGTGACCCAGCGTCGTTGCCCTTCCGCGAACCTCAGACCAGCGCCGGCTCGAGCGGTTCGAGGATGCTCGCCCGCGGTGTTCCGACCAGGACAGGATTGTCCTTCCAGACCTCCTCGCGAACGAACGCGAGGTAGCGGTCGGCGTCGGCCCGGCTGTCGAAGTCCAGGTCGATCACGACCTGGGAGGGATCGTCGACGGCGTGTCGCACCGCCGTCGATCGGACGTCGCGGGCACGGCGCTCCTCCGCACGTTCGGCGAAGTTCGCCCGGAAGGCGTCGAGGTCGTTGACTTGGATGTTGATGTGAAGTGTTGTCATGGCTGGATCGTGCGCCGTGGATGAGTCGGCGCCCATCCCAAGAACCTGGGGTTCTGGGCGGCGTAGCGTTTCGGCGTGGGAACCGCCCGACCCGCCACTTCGCTCGTCGACGCGATCGAGCGCTGCTGCGCCGCTCACGTCGACGAACGACCGATGCGGATCGCCCTGGTCGACGAGTTGCGCGGGGTGATGCCGTTCGGACCGTACGTGTGGGCGGTGACCGACCCGGTGACGGAAGTCGGGATCTCGCCGCTGGCCGACGTGCCATGGTTGATGTCGGAGCTCCCTCGGCTCATCAGGGCGCGGTACCTGACCTCTGCCAACCGCTGGTCGTCGCTCGGAAGCGAGGCGCGCTCGCTCCATCGCGTCACCGACGGCGACTTGGATCAGAGCCGGTTCGCGCGGGAGGTCCGCTCACGGGTCGACCTGGGGGACATCGCGTCGGTCTGCTTCCGCGACCGACACGGCTTCTGGGGATGGCTCGAACTGTGGCGGCTCGTCGACGAAGCGCCCTTCTCCGACGCGGACCTCGACCTGCTGACGGCGGTGGCTCCCGTGATCACCACTGCCCTCCGCCGGGCCCATGCCACCACGTTCGAGCTGCCGGCCGTCGTCCCCGATCGCCCCGGACCCGTCGTGTTGATGCTGTCGGCCGAGCTCGATGTCATCGCCCAGACGCCATCCACCGATGAGTACCTCCGCGCGCTCCTGCCGCCCGACGCCGAACGTCGACCCGTCCCCGCCGGTGCCTACAACGTGGCCGCGCAGCTGCTCGCGGTCGAAGCCGGGATCGACGACCGGCCGGCGAGCTCACGGGTGCGACTGCGAGACGGGGTGTGGCTCACGTTCCGCGCGGCGAGGGTCGAGCCGGACGCCCGATCGGACGCCGACGAGGAGGCGGGCATCGCGGTGTCGATCGAGCCCACGTCGCCTGCTGAGCGCCTCGATCTGTTCGCCCGGGCGAGCGGGTTGTCACCGCGGGAGACCGAGTTGCTCGGTCTTCTGGCTGACGGCGCCGACACGCGCACCGTCGCGGGGGCGCTGTTCGTCTCGGAGCACACCGTCCAGGACCATCTGAAGTCGATCTTCGAGAAGACCGGTGCCCGCAACCGCCGCACCCTCCTCGTCCGCGTCTCCGGTCGATGACCGCACGACGACCGGCTCGAGATGGCCGGTGTCAGCGGCGACACCGGCGCGGGCTCGCCCTCCGCACGACGGTCAGCGGATCCGAAACCAGGAGGCGCCCTTCAAGATCTCCTCGGTCGTCAGAGCCGGATCTCGCACGACCGAGGCGTCGTTCACGACCTCCATCTGGCCGAGGGTGAAGGCCCGCATGACCTCGCGGTCACACGACGTCCAGTCGTTGTCCGGATCGACGTCGAAGCCCCACTGGTTCGGCCCGCCGCTGTCGGCCAGGACCAGGCCGTGACGCTTCAGGCCCTCGATCAGGTGCAGTTGCACCGACGTGAGGGTCTGGCAGTCGGCCGAGAGCGAACTGCTCAGATCCGCAGCGCCGACATCGGCTCGAAGCCGCAGCCAGGAGCCCATGCGGAGAGCGACCTCTCGATCGGCGCCCGTCGCATTGCCGTCCGAACGTCCGGCTGGCCAGGCGATGCCATCCACGGCGGGCTTGATCAGGCCCTGGGGCAGCACGAACCGGAGCGCGTGCTGGAGTTGGCCACCCTCGAGATCCTCGTGTCGAAGCACCATCATCGAGGTCGGAAGTGATGCCGCGTCGCTGGTGCGGAAGTTGTCCGGGTTCCCCACGGGCGACTGGCGGTACAGCGTCGAGCCGTCCTTGACCGGCTGCAGGTTCCCATGCACGTCGAAGAACCGACGGAACGGATAGAAGGGCCCGTTCGTACGGGGTACCACGAAGTCAGGATCGCGGTACGCGAGGTCGAGCGACCGGGCACCAGCCAACGGCCAACGCACGGCTAGATCGGCTGACCAGGTGTTGTCGCCGACCCAGTTCGAGTTGTTGGTGTGCGCGAGGAAGTTGTCGTTGGGACGAACCGTGGAGAAGGCCTCGTACGACGCGCACTCGTCGGTCTCGATGACCGAGAAGTGGCGGTCACCCTCGAGCGGTGCTGCGGGATCGGCCTGGATGACGAGGTTGTCGGGGGCGACACCTCCCGATCGGTTGGGCCAGGCCCCCGAGCCGGCCGGGATCGGGATCATCGCGTGATCGGGCAGATTTCCCGCATCGTTGACCAGGACTTTGTCGAACTGCCAGAACCCCCATCCCCACTGGAAGGTGCCGCGGTAGCCCAGGCGGAACCGGGCCCGCGGCGCGGTGCTGGTGACCTGGTTGACGGGGCTGCCCGTCGCGGCGAACGAATCCAGCCCGGTCGTCGAGCTCACTCCGGGATCGCTGGCGATGGACACCGGCATCGAGGCGTGCCCGTCGCCGAAGCGCGACAGCAATCCCGCCGACACCGGCGTCGCCGGCAGACCCGAGACGTCGGCGTGGATCGCATGGTTGCGGGGGAAGGGCACGCAGTTGGTGCCCGGGATCGGCCGGATCGGCTCGGGCAGTTGGTAGCTGTCGGGCGTCTCGGCCTGGGCCAGAGGCATCGCGGTGAACGAGGACGCCAGCACCACCCCAGCCACGATGGCGGCGCCCCGCCGCTTCGTTGAAGCCGACAACACCGGCATGAGCGTCCTCGCAGATCGCGTTTTCATCGTGCTCCCTCTTCTGCCCCTCACCCGTGCGAACCCCGACTCTCGGACTCCGGCCGGGCCGACGCGCGCGCGCGACGTCGCGGTTGCGACCTGGGAAGGATCGCGACGCGACGGCGCCCGGACAATGGGGAATGACCCCCAATTGCGCCAGGGAACCCGGCTCAGCGGGTCAGGAGTGGCTGCACGCCCTCGTGGAAGAGCTCGAGCTGGCGCAGCTCGTCGGCGACGGGCCAGAGGTAGACGCGCTGCACCCCAGCGTCAGCAAACGCCATTAGCTTCTCCGCGAACCGTTCGGCTGGTCCGATGGGCAGGCGCTCGCGGAGCACCTCCTCGGGGCGCTTCACTGCCGGCGCCACTCGCTCCGTGAGGATTCGTTCACTCTCCGCGTGGTTCTCGGTGATGTAGAACCACATCGTCGCGAGCCCGTTGGGGAACGAGCCCGGGTCCTTCCCGACTGCACCGAGTTCGCCACCAAGACGCTCACGGGCGACGGCGAACAGTTCGGGGGTGGTGTTGTAGGCCGAGGCGAGCCATCCGTCCGCGAGTCGAGCGACACGTCGAAGCCCTGCGTCCGAGCCCCAACTGCCGACCCAGATCGGCGGGCCGTCCGGGCTCACCGGCGGCGGGTCCAGCGTGACGAGGAACAGGTCGGGGTCGACCGAGGCCTCATCTTCATCTGCTTCAACGCGAGCACCGAGCGCCAGTTCGAGGTGGTGCAGCGCCAGTGGTGCAACGACGGAAACGCATTCGCGCTCGGCAACGAGAAGGACTACCTCCTGGGCGATCACCTACTCGACCCGGAGACCGGCGAACCCACGGGCCAGGCGGATCCGGACGGGCGGCTTGGCTGCCCGGACTTCAGCGTCCAACGCGACGGCGCACCGTTCCGAATGACGCAGGGCACCCCGGTGGTGTGGACGCGCGGTTCGGAGTATCTGCTGATGCCTGGCCTCGAGGTCCTGCGGCAGCTGGCCGCGGGCTGACCAGGTCAC
>DATEEV010000263.1:0-3092 GCA_035281005.1 Microthrixaceae bacterium
GTTCCTGCGCCGCTACGAGGAGGCCGGCGTCGACCAGATCATCTTCGTGCTCCAGGCGGGCAAGAACCGTCACGAGCACATCATGGAGAGCCTCGAGATGTTCGGCACCCAGATCCTGCCGGAGTTCGCCGAGCGCGACGACGCCCAGGTGGCGGCACGCGAGCAGCGGTTCGCACCGCTGATCGAGGCGGCGTTCGCACGAAAGCGCGAGCTCGGCCTCGACGACGTGCCGACGATGCCCGACGACTACGAGATGAAGGCCATCCCGAAGGCGATGATCGACATGGCCGAGAACGACGCCGGCAAGGAGCTCCTCGAGCGGATCGCGGACGAGGGCGCGGTCGGCGAGTCCACGACCATGCAGTCGCTGCTCGGCAACCCGACTGCGTAGCTCGGGTGTGTCCGTCACCCCACACGGGATGTGGGTGGAGGGACACACTCCGGGTCAGGAAGGGCCGGCCTCGAGCTTCGCCTTGCGCTCCTCCCAGCCCTTGATCATCACGCCGAAGTGGTGCGGGTTGTAGATGTCCTCCTCGTAGGAGAACCGGCCGCCACCCGCGTAGTGCAGGATCGTGAGGTTGTACGCCTGGTGGAGGCTGCCGTCGCCGGGGTCGCGCATGCGGTTCCACACCTTGCACACGATCCAGCCGCGCTCCTCGTCGACGACGTACCAGTCGATCGGGAAGTGCGGCATCTCATTGCCCGGGTAGGTCTCGACCATCACCTTGTGAATCCACGTGCGGATGGCCTCCCGGCCGCCCATCACGCCGTACATGTGCTCGTTGTAGGTGCAGTCCTCCGTGAAGCAGTCGACCCAGTCGTCCCAGTCGCCGGTCGTCCCACCCTTCAGCGCGGCGGCCTGGTAGCGGTCGAACGCGGCCTCGATCTCGGCGCGGTTCCAACGTGACATCGCTCCCCCTCGTTCAGGCTCGCTACGGCTCCCGGCGCGTGTCGCCGGGTCGACCAGGCATGTCAGGATGGCACACCTATGGGGATCACCGACGTGGGGTTGAGCCACGTAGGCCTCAACGTGGCCGACCTGGACCGCAGCATCGACTTCTACCGGCGCTACGCCGACATGGAGGTCGTGCATCGCCGCGCCGACCACGAGGGCCACGGCATCGCGTGGCTGTCCGACCTCACCCGGCCGTTCGTGATCGTGCTGCTCGAGTCCCCGACCGTGACGCACCAGCTCGGGGGGTCGGCCCACCTCGGCGTGGGGTGCGTGAGCCGCGACGAGGTCGACCATCGCCTGGTCTCGGCAACCGGTGAGGGGTTCAGCGTCGTCGGTCCGTGCGACGACGGCCCGCCGGTGGGGTACTGGGGCCTGATCGTGGACCCCGACGGCCACAACCTCGAGCTGGCCTACGGCCAGGAGGTGGGGCTGGTGGTCCAGGAGGCGCGGCCGGTCCGCTGAGGCGCTCCCGGGTCCGACGGCGCCGGTTCCGCAGGCGCCGGCGCTGCATGCTGGCGGATCCAGGTGTGCATCGCGATCCCCGAAGCGACCCCGGCGTTGATCGAACGGGTCGACCCGAACTGCGAGATCGACAACGTCGAGTCGACCGCTGCCCGCGCGCCCTCGGAGAGGCCCGGGCCCTCCTGGCCGAACAGCAGCACGACCCGCTCCGGCAGGGAGACGGACTCGATCGGGACCGAGCCCGGGAGGTTGTCGATCCCCCAGACCGCCAACTCCCGGCCCCTGACCCACTCGAGGAGGTCCTCGATCGTCGGGTGATGCACGACGTGCTGGTAGCGATCCGTGACCATCGCACCGCGCCGGTTCCAACGGCGCCGGCCCACGATGTGCACGGTCTCTGCGAGGAACGCGTTGGCGTTGCGCACGACCGTGCCGATGTTGAGATCGTGGTCCCAGTTCTCGATCGCGACGTGGAACGGGTGCCGGCGATCGTCGAGGTCGGCCACGATCGCGTCGTGTCGCCAGTACCGGTAGTAGTCGACCACATTGCGCCGGTCGCCGTTGGCGAGCAGCTCGGGGTCGAGCCGCGGATCGTCGGGCCACGGTTCGGGGTGCGGCCCGACCCCGACCGGTGCGAGGTCGTCGGCTCGGCCCATGGCCGTTAGCTTGCCAGGGGTGGGACCGAGGTCGACCAGCGCGGTGGTCATCGTGGCGCACGGCAGCCGCGCGGAGGACGCCAACATCGCCCACCTCCAGCTCTGCGAGGCGGTCGCGGCGCGAACCGGCCGTACCGTCTATCCCGCCTTCCTCGAGATCGCGACGCCCGACGTGGCGGCGGCGATCGCCGCGGCCGTGAGCGCCGGCCACCATCACATCTCGGTGCTGCCCCACTTCCTCGCCCCGGGCAACCACACCAGCCGTGACATTCCCGAGCTCATCAACGCGGCGCGCCTCGAGCATCCCGCCGTCGAGCTCGAGGTCCTCCCCCACACCGGCGCCGATCCCAACCTCGTCGCCCTTGTCGCCGATGCCGTGGCCACCCGTCCCGACTGATCCTCATCGTCGAGGTCGAGGCTTCCTCCGTTCAGGCTCGGTGGCTGGCGCTCCCTGCTTCACTGCGGAACCTCGAGTGAGTCGCCGATCTACGATCCGCGCCCATGAAGGTCGCGCTGAGCATCTCCGACTTCCTCGAACGAGCCGAGCTGGTCTACGGCGACCGCATCGGCGTGATCGACGAGCCGGACCAGCCGGCCCGGTCGTGGGGCTCGGTGACCTACGCGGAGATGGCGCGCCGTGCGAGGGCGCAGGCCGCCGGCCTCGATGCACTCGGCGTCGGGCGCGGGGCGCGGATCGCCATGGTGAGCCAGAACTCGGCCCGTCTGCTCACCTCGTTCTTCGGAGTGAGCGGGTGGGGCAGGATCTTCGTGCCCGTGAACTTCCGCCTGACCGCGGACGAGGTCGGCTACATCGTCGAGCACTCGGGGGCCGAGGTGCTGATGATCGACCCCGAGCTCGACGAATCGCTCGCCGGGGTCACCGCCCGCCACCGGTACGTGATGGGTGCAGAGTCCGACGATGCCCTGCTCGCGTTCGATCGCGATCCAGAGCCCTGGGAACCCGACGAGGACGCGACCGCGACCATCAACTACACGAGTGGCACCACGGCGCGCCCGAA
>DATEEV010000264.1:0-2663 GCA_035281005.1 Microthrixaceae bacterium
CGGGACCTCTGCACCGCGACCCAGCGCAAGGTGCCGTTCCTGACCTTCCATGGAACCCACGACCCGATCTTGCGCTACGAAGCGTTCGCCGATGTGCCCGAGGCGATCGCCACGAAGTACGGCTGTGTCGGCCCGCCCGAGTTCACCCCGCTGCAGCCGGACCCCGATCCCGGTACGAGCGGTGCCATCGCCCGGTCCGTGTGGGACTGCACCGGGGTGGACGCGGCGGCAGAGTTCTACCGCATCGGCGGAGGCGGCCATTCGTGGCCGGGAAGTGCGTTCTTCCGACTGGTCGGATTCATCGTGGGGCCGACCGCGTCGATCGACGCCACTGAGATCATCTGGGACTTCTTCGCCAGCCACCATTTGTAGCCCTGCCGGGGCGCGCTGAGGACCCCGAGGTCGGGTTCGACACCCCGGGTGACGGCTGCGTCGTCGAGCAGGCCCGCCCGGTCCGAGCGGTAGCGTGCCGCCAGCATCCAGCCGCACACGAGGAGGAGGATGGCAGGCGGTCTCGCGGGGTTGATCGATGACGTCGCCGCACTGGCGAAGCTGGCCGCTGCGTCGGTCGACGACGTGGGCCTGGCCGCCGGCCGGGCCAGCGTGAAGGCGGCCGGTGTGGTGGTCGACGACGCAGCCGTCACCCCCGCCTACGTGCGTGGCCTCGCGGCGGAACGCGAGCTGCCGATCATCAAGAAGATCGCCATCGGCTCCCTTCGGAACAAGATCCTGTTCATCCTGCCGGCGGCGCTGTTGCTCAGTGCGATCCTGCCGACGCTCGTCGAGATCATCCTGATGGTCGGTGGGTGCTTCCTCGCTTACGAGGGCGCCCACAAGGTCATCCATGCCGTGCGCCACGACGACGAGGAGCACGACGTGCCGGCGACCCTCCAGGGCCCCGAGGCCGAGTCGAAGACCGTGTCGGGAGCGATCCGCACCGACTTCATCCTCTCGGCCGAGATCATGGTGATCGCCCTGAAGGACGTGCTCGACGAGCCGGTCGTGGCGCGAGCCGTCATCCTCGTGGTGGTCGGTGTGCTGATCACGGTCGTCGTGTACGGCGTGGTCGCGCTCATCGTGAAGATGGACGACGTCGGGTTGCGCCTCGCCGAGCGGCCCTCGCCCCGGTCGCAGCGCCTCGGCCTGCTGCTGGTCACCGGGATGCCGAAGCTGCTGGCGTGGCTGACGGTGATCGGCATGGCCGCCATGCTGTGGGTCGGTGGGCACATCCTGCTCGTCGGCCTCGACGAGTTGGGGTGGACGACCCCGTATCACCTGGTCCACGAGCTCGAGCATCTCGTGGATGGCGTGCCCGGCGCGGGTGGGGTGCTCGCCTGGCTCGTCAACACCGCGGCGTCGGCGATCGTGGGCTTCGTGGTGGGTGCGGTCATCGTCACCGTGGTCGCCCACCTGCCGAAGCGGAGTGCACCCGCTCGACACCCGTAGGAGCTCGGTCAGATCCACTTTCGCAGCTTGGCCACCCCGATCGTCACGGGAGCGACCAGGACGATCGCCGCCACCACGATCCAGAAGAGCGCCGCGTGGTCGAAGAGCTCGACCTTGAAGTTCATGCCCATGACGGCCGCGAGGAGGGCGCCGGGAAGGAGAATGACCGACGTGAGGGTGAGCACCTTCATGATCTGATTGGTGTGGTGGCCACCCCGGGCGATGAGGACGTCGAACGAGCCGACGATCACTTCTCGTGCGTCCCGCGCCTCCTGCAGCGTGGATTCGAACCGGCTGTAGAGCGATTCGAAGCGCTCGCATGACTTGTTGTTGCCGAGCAGCACGAGCTCGGGGTGCGTCAAGGCGACGAGGGCCGAGCGGTGGGCCGCCAGGGCTCGGCGAAGCTTGCCGACCTCGCGACGCATCGTGGTCAGCGACTCGATGTCGTCCTCTGAGCCGTCGCCGAGCATCGCCTGGACGTCGAACTCCTCGAGGCGCTCCTCGATCCGCTCGAACGCGGACGTGTAGGCACCGAGGACCCACTCGAGCAGTGCCGCCAGGAAACCAGGGCCGTCCAGTGTGCCGGTCTCGCCGGACCCGGAGACCCGCGCTGCGAACTCCTCGAGCACAGGGATCGGCTCGTCGTGCGAGGTGACCACCCAGTTCTGGCCCACCACGCACTCGACCGCGTGGAGCTCGCCCTCCTGATCCTCCCGTGGTGCGTACGTGGTGATGTGGATGTAGCGACCGTGATCGAAGAACACGGGCCGCTCGTGCGGAGTCTCCAAGTAGTCGGCGGTCTGCTCGTCGAGGTCGAAGGCCTGCCGCACCTCGTCGGAGGTGAAGTCCGAGCCGCGGTGGAGATCGACCCACAGCAGTTGCGCGTCGCTGATCCGACGCGGACGCGCCGAAAGCTCCGTCAGGTGGTCGACCTCGTGGTGGTCGAACAGGATCGCGTCGCTCACGGCTTCCTCCCCTGCCAGTGACAGGGAACCGCGCGGCTCAGGGAGCCTCGGGTCCGGTGGCCGCCGACTTTGTGTCCTGGACGGCGGCGCCGGCGTCTGTCTTGATGTCGGCGGCGGCGGAGTGCACCGATTCCTGTAGGCGTTCTGCCGCGTCGCCGGCGTGTTCCTTCATCGTGTCGGCGATCTGTTGTGCCTGTCCGCCGGCTTTCGATGCGGCGGCTTCGAGCGTCGGCTGGACCTGGCGGGCGGCGC
>DATEEV010000265.1:0-3919 GCA_035281005.1 Microthrixaceae bacterium
TCGTCACCGACGCTCATGCGATCGTCGAACGCGACGGCGTGCGGATCCACTTCTGGCTGACCGACGATCCGGAGATCCCCAAGGTCACCGCCTGTCGGATCGACGTCGCGGGCATCCAGACCCTGTACGAGGAGATGACCAAGGCGGGCGTGGTGCATCCGAACGGACCGCTCGGGCTCCGGCCGTGGGGCGTGTGGGAGTTCGCGATCCTCGACACCGACGGCAACGGCATCACCTTCGCCGAGCCAGGCTGAAGGGCGTGGCTCCGAACCAACCGTCGACGTTGCGCGTCCTCGGCGGCATCACCGCGTTCGATTGGTCGCTCTACGACCAGCGAACCGCCGCCCTGGTCGAGCGCGTGCTCGGCCGATCGACCGGTGTCAGAGCAAGCCCAGCCAGAAGAGGAATGGGCCGGTGCCGAGGTAGTCGCTCAGGTTGATCGTCCAGCAGGTGCCAGCGGGAAGCGGGTCCGAGATGAACCACTCGTACGCCGAGCCGCCGTTGGAAACGGTGGGCTCGGCCACCACGACGCCTCCCGGCAGGGTGAGCTGGACCCACACCCGCTGTCCGACGGAAATCTTCACGCTGTCGCCTTCCTCGATGATGCAAGAGGTGTAGAACCCCTGCTCCACACCCAGGACGGGTGACGACTGGAACACCGGGATGATCGGATGGGCCTGCGGTGTGCAGGCGCTCACCACGGCCAGTCCGGCCATCACCACGATCAACGCATCACACCCTCCCGGCATCGTCTTCCCGCTCGCAACACATGGCACATGCGATCCGGGCGGTATCGGCAGCCCTGCCCTGTTCCGGGCGAGCGCCGATCCCGGGGGCGCTCCGTCCCGCTCGATCGTGCGGCCCACCACGTGTGGCGCTCCACCGATGCCTGGATCAACTTCCCATGGTCGTCGATGCCGCCGGTGCGGATGCGACCGAGGAGTCTCCGCGCGCGTAGGCACCGCAACGCGATTCGCGAGTCGAACTAGTGCCGTGCCAGGCAACATTCGGCTGGTTGGAGTCGCCCCGGACCCGGGATCGGTGACAGTGGAATCCGAACCGGTAGGAAGCACGGGTCACCAGCATCGTTGTGGTGTGCATGGCTATCCTTCGGCTCAAGAGAACCGAAAAGGGGAGGGATCATGTGGCTTCGACGCCGATTCGCGCCGCTGGTGGTGGCGGTGGGACTGCTTGGAGGTGGCAGCGTCACCGCGGCCTGTGCCCCCCTGCCGTCGCCGGGACCTCAGACCGCGGCGGAGGAGCCCGCCTATGCGGTGGTTGGGGCCCTCTTGCTGCTGCTGCTCGCGCCCTTCTTCTCTGACCCGTTCGAAGGCGTCTGCTTCTGCCCATTCCCAGGGGCCTGAGTGGGGCCGCCGGATCGCTGGTTCGCCGTCTACCAGTAGCGCGACGACCATCCCCGAGGTGCCGGCAGAGGGCAGGGCGAACGTTCTCTGGAACGGCACTAGCTCAGCGGCTGTCGCGCGATGCCTGGCGCCGCGCTCCGGCGGCGCGGGTCGAGGAGCTCGTCCTCGTCGAGGCCGTTGAGACGGCTCGGTTCGGTCTCGCGCAGCAGCGCCTGTTCGGACTCGTTGAGCGTTGCGAGCAGCTTCTGGTTCATGCCCGAAACCGTAGGCTCGTGGTGCGCAGTGCGCCGGAGGGAGGAGTCGCATGAACGAGTCCAGGTACCGATCCGCCGAGCGCGACTACCTCAACTCCCTCGGGATCGAGCCGAGCGAGCGCCTCGTCGTGCTCGAGTCGACGGGGACCCGGGTCCGAGTCCAGGAAGTCGGTGGCGGCCCGACCGTCCTCCTGATCCACGGGGCGTCGAACAGCGGCGTCAGCTGGGCACCGTTGGTCGCGGAGCTTCCCGATCTGCGCTGCGTGATGGTCGACCGTCCTGGATGCGGGCTCAGCGAAGCACTCCCTCGACGATTCGCCGACATCGCAGCCCTCGAGACGTACGCCGACGGCTTCGTCGCGGCACTCCTCGACGCGCTCGAGCTGCCGAGCGCGCTGGTGATCGCCACCTCCCTCGGTGGCTATCTCACGCTGCGAAGTGCTGCGACTCACCCCACCCGGATCGAGCGGATCGCCCTCATCGGCGCCCCGTTCGGCGTCGCTCCGAGTCAGCTCCCCGTGGCGATGCGGATGTCGGCCATCCCCGGCCTGGGCCCGCTCATGGCGCGGATCCCGCCCAGCCGCGGGGCGGTGCGGGCGGTGTTGAGGCAGGCCGGCCTGCGCGACGCGATCGACGCGGGTCGAGTCAACGACACCTTCGTCGACTGCTTCCGGTCGTTGCTACGCGACACCCCGACGATGCTCAACGAGATCCAGGCCGGACCGCGGATCATCAGCCCGTGGTCCGGCATGGACCCGAGGATCGTGCTGGGCCCCGACGTGCTCGCCCGTATCGTGCAGCCGGTCGGACTGCTGTGGGGCGACCACGACATCCTCGGCGGGCCGGCGGTCGCCGAGACCTTCGCCTCGTCGCTCCCGAACTGCGAGCTCGAGGTCATGCGCGGTGCAGGGCACGCACCCTGGATCGACGATCCCGCGCACGCGGCGACCCGATCACGCGAGTGGCTCCTCGCCTGACGCGCACTGGGCCCTGGCCCACCGATCCGTATCTTTTATACGATCCAATCCGAGCCGACGGCGACCAGGGAGGCCGGGTGACGGGGGATCGGGAGTACGAGTACGCGGAGCGGATGTTCCCCGCCCCGGTCGATCACGGCATCGCGGAGGCAGATCGGGCCGTCTGCTCGGTGAGCCACTCGACCCGCTCATACCTCGAGGGGAGCGGCGGCGAGGGGAAGCTCTGGTTCGAGGGCGGCGGTGCCGCATCGGACCGGGCCGTGAAGGACATCACGATCTACCCGCCGACCGGTGGCCGCCAGACGCAGGGCGATCCGTTCGAGCCGGTGAAGATCGGGATCCTGATCGACATGGACCTCAACCAGCTCCTCGCGGACTGGCTGGATCCGACGATCCTCGCCATCGAGGACGCCATGAACGAGGGCGTGTGGACCCGGAGCCCGGTGCAGCTCGTCATCGCGGACGCGCGTGGGTTGCCCAGGGAGAACTACAAGAAGCTGATCGACGGTTACCGGTGGCTGGTCGACCAGGGCTGCGTGGTCGTGCTGGGACCGTTGATCTCGGACAACTCGCTGGTCGTGCAGGACACGGTCAACGAGCTCGGCGTCGCGAGCATCGGCTGGACCGGGGCACACCGGTTCGCGTCCGACTACTGCTTCACGATCGCCAACGGCGACATCCCGACCGAGGGCGTGATGTGCGCGCAATGGCTCGCTCGGCAGGGCCACGAGAAGGTCGGGCTGTTCTGGGAGGCGGGATCGTCGGGCAAGGACTACGCCGACTACTTCCGCGACACCGCGTTGCAGCTCGGACTGACGATCACTCGGGAGGTGAAGCTCGACCCGAACCCGGTCGGCCTGCAGGCCGACCTCGCGACGATGCGCGAGCTCGGCACCGAGGCCCTCTACTACGGCGGCTACGGCTACGCGACGTTCCACTTCGCGGAGGCGTTCAAGACGCTCGGCTGGGACCCGCCCCGCGTGATGGGCACCGCCTTCATGTTCTATTCGAACAGCAACCAGTGGGCCGAAGGCCTCGAGGGCTGGCACGGCGTCGACCAGTTGGGCGAGGACGGCACCAACCCGAATTACAACGCGATGGTCGACCGGTTCGAGCGCCGCTTCGGTCGGAGCACGAAGAACGTCGTCGTCGCGCTCGCGTACGACACGGCCCGCGCCGCGATCCACGGCATCGCCAACGCGGCCATACCGGCACCGCGCTACGTGCGCGACGGGCTGGAGAAGATCCGCTGGATGCCCGCCACCAACGGCGGACCGGCGACCTACATCCAGTTCGGGCCCCACGACCACAAGGGCTACAAGGG
>DATEEV010000266.1:0-4243 GCA_035281005.1 Microthrixaceae bacterium
GTCCGCGGTGTCCGAGACTCCCGACGACCAGTTCTCCGACGATGGGGTCACGCTCACCGTCGTGCTCGCCGACGCGCCGGTCGAGCCCGAACCGTCGCTCGACGCGCTGGAGGTGCTCGCCGATCGTCCGGGAGGCGGGTCGCGACCTCCGGGCGTCGACTTCGGCTGAGGCCGAGGTGGCCGAGGCGGCGCCCGAGGGCGAACGCCTGCAGAAGGTGCTCGCATCGGTCGGGGTCGGGAGCCGTCGCGTCTGCGAGGAGCTGATCGACGCGGGCCGGGTGACCGTCAACGGCGAGGTGGCGGTGCTGGGGCGACGGGTCCACGTCGACGACGACCTGATCGAGGTCGACGGCGCGGCGATCGGCGTGCGACCGGGTCTCGTGTACTACCTGCTCAACAAGCCCCAGGGCGTCGTGTCGACCGCGGACGATCCTCACGGTCGCCCGACGGTGGTGAGCCTCGTCCCGTCCGAGCCGCGGGTCTTCCCCGTCGGGCGACTCGACCAGGAGACCGAGGGGCTCCTGGTGCTCACCAATGACGGCGAGTTGACCCACCGCCTCACCCATCCGTCGTTCGGGGTCGACAAGGAGTACCTGGCAGAGATCGCGGGCACGCCCGGTCGAGGAGCGCTCCGGCGACTGCGCGACGGGGTGGAGCTCGACGACGGCCTGACGGCGCCGGCGCGAGCGTCGTTGATCGGCGACCACCTCCTCCGACTGATCATCCACGAGGGTCGCAACCGGCAGGTGCGACGGATGTGTGAGGCCGTAGGGCACCCCGTGGTGCGACTGGTGCGCACCCGCATCGGGCCCCTCCGCGACACGAAGCTCGCTCCGGGGGAGTGGCGCGAGCTCGAGGTCGACGAGGTGCGGTCGCTCGAACGGGCCGCGGTTCCCCGTGATCCGCGCCGGTAGGATCTGCGCCCATGCCTGCGGCCGTCCGCGCCCTTCGTGGGGCGACCACCTTCGACGTCGACGAGACCGCGCACGTCAGCGAACGCGTCGTCGACCTGATGCAGGAGATGCTCGATCGCAACTCGATCGGCCACGACGACATCATCTCCGTGCTGTTCACCGCGACCGACGACCTGACCTGCATCTTTCCCGCCACCGCGGCGCGCACTGTCGGCCTCGGCGACGTGCCCCTGATCTGCGCTCGTGAGCTGGCCATCGAGGGCGGGGCGCCGCGATGCATCCGGGTGCTCATGCACTTCTCGACCGACCATTCGCGGGCCGACCTGCGCCACGTCTACCTCGAGGGCGCCCGGGGCCTTCGCGACGACCTGCCGGAGTAGCTGGTGGGCAGACGCGCCCTGGTCATCGGAACCGGGCTCATCGGAGGGTCGGTCGGCCACACGCTGCGCTCCCTCGGCTGGCACGTGAGCGGCCAGGACGCGGACGACGCCACCGCGGCGCGGGCGCTGGCCCTCGGAGCCGTCGACGCCGTGGGCGACGATCCCGAGGCTGAGCTCGTGGTGCTGGCCACGCCGGTCGGTTCGATCGTGGACACCGCCCGCTCGGTGCTCGAGACGCACCCGCAGGCCACGGTGACCGACGTCGGATCGGTGAAGGCGGCGGTGGTGGCCGCGGTCGACAGCCCGCGCTTCGTGGGCGGCCACCCGATGGCGGGATCCGAGCAGGAGGGTGTCGAGGGGGCGAGCGCCTCGATGTTCGACGGCGCGGTATGGGTGCTCACGCCGACTCCCGCGACCGACCCGGTGTCGTACGCCCTGGTGCACTCGGTCGCCTCGTCGTTCGGTGCCGACGTGATCACCCTCGACCCGGGCGACCATGACGAGGTGGTCGCGGTCGTCTCCCACGTGCCGCACCTGACCGCAGCGACGTTGATGGGCCTCGCGACCTCGCGGTCCGACGAGCACTCGACGATGTTGCGACTGGCAGCCGGTGGATTCCGCGACATGACGCGGATCGCGGCCGGGCATCCCGGCATCTGGCCCGACATCTGCGCCGAGAACCGAGACGCGATCTGTTCGGTCCTCGACGCCTTGATCGATGAGCTGGCCGAGGTGCGCGCCGCCGTCGCCGGGGCCGATCGAAGCGGCCTTCTCGGCCGGCTCGAGCAGGCGCGTGCCGCGCGGCTCAACCTTCCCACCACCGCAGCGCGGCCCGACGACCTCGTCGAGCTCCGCGTCGGGGTACCCGACGAGCCCGGTCAGTTGGCCGCAGTGACCGCCACCGCCACCGCACTGGGAGTCAACATCTACGACATCGAGATCGCGCACTCGGTCGAAGGGCCCCGGGGCGTGCTCATCCTCGTCGTGGGCCGTGACGGAGCCGGCGAGCTGGGCGCCGCACTCGAAGAACGCGGGTACCACGTCGGGTCCCGGAGCCTGTCGTGACGTCGACCATTGCGATCGCGCCGGCGAACGCACCGCTCGACGCCACCGTCGTCGTTCCCGGCTCGCGGTCGGTGTCGAACCGGGCGCTGATGTGTGCGGCGCTCGCGGAGGGGTCCTCGCGTCTTCGCGGCTTGCTCCGTGCGGATGACACGGCCGCGATGATCGACTGCCTCGCCGCTCTGGGTGTGGCCGTGAGCGGCGACGGCACCGAGGTCGAGGTCGACGGCACGGGCGGACGGCTACGGAGCGGCCCGGTCGACCTGTTCGCCCGGCTGTCGGGCACGACGTCGCGGTTCGTGATGGCGCTGCTCGCGCTCGGCCACGGCGCGTACCGCCTCGACGGCGAGGAACCCCTGCGCCGGCGGCCGATGGCCGACGGCATCGGGGCGCTGCGCGCCCTCGGCGTCGAGGTCGAGGCCGGCGACCCCGGGCACCTCCCCATCGTGGTGCACGCCTCGGGTGAGCTCGCCCGCGAGGTGTCGCTCCCGGGAGGCGTCTCGAGCCAATTCCTGTCCGGGCTGTTGCTGATGGCGCCCGCGTCGCCCGCCGGGCTCGGCGTCGGGATCGTCGACTCGCTCAAGTCGCGACCCTACGTCGACATGACGATCGCGGTGATGGACGCATTCGGTGCCACCGTGGGCCGCGACGGCGACCGGTTCGACGTGGCGCCGAGCGGGTACCGGCCGAGTGACTACCGGATCGAGCCGGACGCGTCGACCGCCTGCTACTTCTGGGCCGCCGCCGCGATCCGAGGCGGTCGCGTGCGGGTGGAGGGTCTCCATGACGATGCGCTGCAGGGTGACGTCGGCTTCGTTGACGTGCTCGAGCAGATGGGCTGCACCGTCGAGCGAGGTGCCGATCACATCGAGGTCCGACGTGGAGGTCCGTTGCGCGGGATCGACGTCGACCTGTCCGACATCAGCGACCAGACGCCGACGCTCGCCGTGGTGGCGGCGGTGGCCGAGTCGCCGTCGACGGTGACCGGAGTCGGCTTCATCCGGGCCAAGGAGAGCGACCGGGTCGGTGGCACCGTCGCCGAACTGCGAAGGCTCGGCGTCGACGCGGTCGAGCTCGACGACGGGTTCGAAGTGCGACCGTCACGACTGCACGGCGGCACGGTCCGCACCTACGACGACCATCGAATGGCCATGAGCTTCGCGCTCGCCGGGTTGGTGGTGGAGGGCGTGGAGATCGAGGATCCGTCGTGTGTCGACAAGACTTTCCCGGGATACTGGAAGGCTCTGGCCTCGATGCGCACCCGATCCCTCCCAGGTCCCTCCCCACGACGAGGAGGCGCATGAACCAGGTGAACGAGCACGAGGCGAACGAGCACGAGGTGAACGAGCACGGTTCGATCGAGCACGAGACGACCGAGGTGATCGCGATCGACGGACCGGCGGGATCGGGGAAGTCCACGATCGCGAAGGCTCTGGCCCGGCGGCTGGGCCTCGCCCACCTCGACACCGGCGCGATGTACCGAGCGGCGACCTTCCTCGCACTGAAGGAAGGCGTGGATCTCGGCGACGTGGAGGCGATCGTTTCGCTCACCCGATCCCGTTCGATGGACGTCGGCGATCGTGTCGTGGTCGACGGTGTCGACGCGACCGACGCCATCCGGGGCGGCGAGGTCTCCGACGCGGTCAGCGTCGTGGCCGCCGTGCCAGGAGTCCGCTCGATCCTGCGAGAGCGTCAGCGGGAGTGGGCCCGCGCTCAGGGCGGGGGAGTGATCGAGGGGCGTGACATCGGCACGGTCGTGTTCCCCGACGCCCGGCTCAAGGTGTACCTGACCGCGACGCCTGAGGTCCGGGCCCGTCGCCGCGCCGACGAGCAGGGGGTGGCCGACGAGGCCGCGATCGCAGAGTGGGCGGCGAACATCGCGGATCG
>DATEEV010000267.1:0-3675 GCA_035281005.1 Microthrixaceae bacterium
AACCTGGCGTTGACGATGTCCGCCGCCGACCGACGCGTGCTGCTCATCGAGGCCGACCTCCGCCAGCCCAAGTTGGCCGACTACCTGGGCGTGGAACGCGCCGTCGGGCTCACCGACGTCCTCGTCGGCCACGTGCGCCCCGAAGACGTCCTCCAGCCGTGGGGCGACAACGGGCTCGAGGTCCTCCCGAGCGGCCACCTTCCCCCGAACCCGTCCGAGCTGCTGGGCAGCGACAACATGGCTCGGCTGATGGCCGAGCTCCGCGAGCAGTTCGACCTCATCGTCCTCGACACCCCGCCGCTGCTGCCCGTGACCGATGCCGCGGTGGCGGCGACCCAGGCCGATGGCGTGCTCCTCGTCGCCCGGTGGGGAAGGACCACCCGCCAGCAGGTCGAGAACTCGCTCCACGCCCTCCAGGTGGTCAACGCCCGAGTCCTCGGTTCGGTGCTGACGATGGTGCCGTCGGGACGCAGCTCGTCCGCCTACGGCGCCTACGGCACCCGGCACGTCGAGTCGGTGAACGAACCGCCCGTCGCGGAGCCGACGGGCCCGTCACCGTTCGTCGACGAGGTGGCCCGTGGTCTCACGCCTCGCCGGAGCCCACGGCGAACGGAGCTCCAGGATCCGGTCGAGCCGGTGATCCGGACACCTCAAGGACGGCGTTGAGCACGTCATCGATGCACGACGACGTCTGACCAGCACAGTCGCGGAAGGCGTCGATCCGCTTGCCGATCGGGTCGGCGATGCCGTCGTCGGCCGCGCTGACCGGCTGGACCCGGGCGCGTCCCGCCGCTGCCAGCCCCGCCAGGTCGAGCTCCCGTCGCGCCTGGTCGCTCGTCGCGCTCTCGGCCGCGCTCCCGGCCGCGCACAGCCGCGCGAACTGGCGCAGCGTGAACACTCGACGAACGGCGACGGGATCAGCCTTGACGACCCACTCGCGCTCGGCGCGCGTCGCAGTGAGGATGACGTCGGCACGATCCACCAGTGAGACCGTGACCTGCTGAGCGGTCGGCCCCCCCGATGGGATGCCGTTCTCCTCGAGCACCTGCCGGGCGAGATCGTGCATGGGCCTGCCCACCTGGGCGTTGGTCCCGGCCGATCGCACGACCCAGCCACTGACACCGCTCGACCCCAGGCGCCGGTACAGCTCGTGTCGCATGATGCGTTCCGCCATCGGCGACCGGCAGATGTTGGCGTGGCACACGAAGAGGACCTCGCGCGTCTCGACGAGATTCGACCCGTCCGCGCTCGTGAGTGATCGTTGTGACGCCATCAGTACCGCCGGATCTCCCGGTACCACTTCACCAGAGCCAGTCCGAGGAACGCCAGGTTCGCGAACATCAACGCGGTGTACGCCCAGAGGAACAGCGTCTCGGCGGCGAGCAGCACGAAGACGAGGCACAGCAGGCCGTAGTCCGTCGGCACCACCGCCAGCGAGTAGAGCAGCGACGAGGTGCCCTCCCCCTGGAGGCGCATCTCACTCGAGCCCCGGTGCGCCCGCCGCAGTTGGTCGTTGAGGATCACGACGAAGAATGTCACCGACGCGACGACCTGGAAGGTGATCGGGACGAGCAGTTCGACGTCGGTGTGGTCGCCGAACCGATACCAGTTGACCAGCACGGCGAGGTGCAGGGTGGCGATCTTGGCCGAATCGACGGCGTGGTCGAGCCACTCGCCGACGGCACTGCCTCCGCCGCGCAGCCGAGCGAGTTGCCCGTCGGCGGCGTCGAGGGCATAGCCGATGACCAGGAGCGCGGTGACGGCAACCGCGCTGGCCCAGGTCGGGTCGACCAAGGCGATGGTGGCGATCCCCGAGAAGGTGAACAGCGCGCTGACCGCGGTGACCTGGTTCGGTGTGCGACCGAGGACGAAGGCCGCCGCTGCGAAGATCCGGCCGAGCCGGCGGTTGACGAGCAACGAGTACGCCGGCGCGCCCTTCGACGTCTTCTGCACACTGCGCAGGCGGGCGAGCGCCTCACCGAAGCCCCGGGGTGGGTCGGCGGTCGGGGCGGTCACGACATTCCCTCGTTTCGATCGGTGCGGGGGAGGTCGTCCCGACGCCACCGGGGCGCGTCGAGGCGACGACCCGATGCCTCGTGGCGACGGGTCCAGCCATCGGCGAGGCGCAGCGCCAACTCGTCGTAGGCCGCGGCGACGTCGTCCCAGCGATAGTGGGCTGCGGCGCGTTCGCGCAGCGCCGCACCGTAGGCAGCGGAGCCCGGACAGTCCGCCTCGGCCGACTCGACGGCTCGGGCGACGTCGGATGCGCTCGAGAAGACCCAGCACCCGTCGCCGAGCACCTCACGGTTGAACCCCACGTCGTACGCGCTGATCGCGGCGCCGGCGCCCATCGCGCGCAGCAGTGACGGGTTGGTCCCACCGACGGAGTGCCCGTGGAGGTACACGCGCGAGTGCGCGTACAGCTGGTCGAGCTGCGTTTGGTCCCAGACCGAGCCGAGCAGC
The DNA here is from genome assembly GCA_035281005.1 of Microthrixaceae bacterium. Taxonomy (GTDB): domain Bacteria; phylum Actinomycetota; class Acidimicrobiia; order Acidimicrobiales; family Microtrichaceae; genus DATEEV01. Next base: position 2,464 of record DATEEV010000267.1, read on the forward strand.
CGGATGCGGGAGTCGCCGGAAGCGGTCTGGTGGACCGAGGCGGTGTAGTCGTCGCTGTAGGGCGCCGCCCCGACGACGACGAGGGGCAACTCGGCCGAGCTGCGTCGGTAGCCCGCCACGATCATCTCGACGTGGTTCTCGGGTTCGAACCGCGCGACGACGAGGTGATACCGGTTTGCCGCGAGACCGAGCTCGGCGAGGCGGTCGTCGGGCACGTCGCGCAGCACCGGGGCCCCGTAGGCGATCACGGCGGTGCTCGCGTCGAATTCCTCCCGGTAGTAGTCGGCGATCCCCTGCGCGTCGGCGATCAAGGCGTCAGCCCACCGCACAGCGAGCGACTCCGCACCGCGGTAGTAGCGCTGGCCGGCACCACTCCATTTGGCCCGGCGCCACTCCAACCCGTCGACGTGAACGGCCACCGGCATCCGACGGGCATGGAGCAAGGGCACGAACACTGAGTTCGCCGAGTTGAACAGGAACACCACGTCCTGGCGGTGGCTCACCGCGTGCGCCGAGGACATCGCCGTGTGGGTCAGCGTCTCGAGGGATTTGGCCCTGAGTGCCGGGAGGGTCACGAGGCGCATCCCGAGGTGTTCGATCGGCGCGGGAGTGGCCGCGGTGTCACCGTCGGTCGCCCGGCAGTACACGGTGACACGGTGACCTCTCGCCACGAGACGACGTCCGATCTCCTCGACCGCCGTCTCGAACCCGCCGTAACGGGCCGGCACTCCTCGGGTCCCCATCATCGCGATCGCGAGCGAACGACGATCAGAGGGGGCCATCGACGGCAGCCTACCGGCGGGGTCTGAGGCCACTCGACGAGCGGTTACGCTCGGCCGCGACACCGGCATGGGGTGCGACGCGACGATGGAGCAGCCGATGGGCGAACGCAGAGTGGGCTACGCACCGGGCGTGTACGACCTCTTCCACGTCGGCCACCTCAACATGCTGCGCAACGCGAGTGCGGCGTGCGACCACCTGATCGCGGGAGTCGTCTCCGACGAGCTGGCCCACCGCAACAAGGGCACGACGCCCGTCATTCCGCTCGAGGAGCGCCTCGAGATCGTCGGCGCGATCCGCTTCGTCGACGAAGCCGTCGAGGAGGACGTGCCTCACAAGCTCGAGATGTGGGAGCGCCTGCGCTTCGACGTGATCATCAAGGGCGACGACTGGAAGGGCACCGATCGTGGCGACAAGCTCGAGTCCGACTTC
>DATEEV010000268.1:0-3192 GCA_035281005.1 Microthrixaceae bacterium
CGCTTCGGCGAGTTCGGTGGGGTGTTCGTCCCCGAGACCCTCGTGCCGGCATGCCAACAACTGGAGGCCGCGTTCCGCGAGGCGTGGGCAGATCCCGGTTTCCGCAACGAGCTCGACACACTGCTGCGCGACTACGCCGGCCGCCCCTCGCCGCTGACCGAGTGTCACCGACTCTCGGAGGAGGTCGGCGCCCGCATCCTGTTGAAGCGGGAGGACCTGAACCACACCGGCAGCCACAAGATCAACAACGTGCTGGGCCAGGCGCTCCTCGCCCGCCGGATGGGCAAGGCACGACTCGTGGCCGAGACCGGCGCCGGCCAGCACGGAGTGGCGACGGCGACCGCCGCAGCACTGCTCGGCCAGGAGTGCACCGTGTACATGGGCGAGGTCGACATGGCCCGCCAGGAGCTCAACGTGTTCCGCATGCGCCTGCTCGGCGCGGAGGTCAAGCCCGCGTCCTCGGGCAGCCGCACGCTGAAGGACGCGGTGAACGAGGCGATGCGCGACTGGGTCGCGACCGTCGAGCACTCGCACTACTGCCTCGGCTCGGTGATGGGCCCGCACCCGTATCCGTGGATGGTGCGCGAGTTCCATCGGGTGCTGGGCCAGGAGGCTCGCGAGCAGTGCATCGCCCTCCTGGGCGACGTCCCCGACGTCGTGGTGGCCTGCGTCGGCGGTGGCTCGAACGCCATCGGCATCTTCTCGGGCTTCGCGGACGACCGCAGCGAGCTCGTCGGGGTCGAACCGGCGGGAGGCGCCGCGATCGGCCACGGCGTGCCGGGGATCGTGCACGGCATGCGCTCGTATCTCATGCAGGACGAGTTCGGGCAGGTCCGCGAGGCCGAATCGATCTCGGCCGGTCTCGACTACCCCGGCGTCGGCCCGGAGCACGCCCACCTCGCGATGATCGGTCGGGCCGAGTACCCGAGCGTCACCGACGCCGAGGTGATCGAGGCGTTCCAGCTCCTCTCGCGCACGGAGGGGATCATCCCCGCACTCGAGCCCGCCCACGCGATCGCGTGGGTGTCGCGAGAACGCGCCGCCCTCGCAGGTCGGACCGTCCTGATCAACCTGTCCGGCCGCGGCGACAAGGACGTCGCGCAGATGATGGACGTGTTGCGATGAGCGGCGATCTCACGACCGACCGTCTGACGCTCGACGCGAGCTTGCGCGCCCGGCGCGCCGCCGGCGGGAAGTCGCTCGTCACCTATCTCACCGGCGGCCTTCCACACTGGCGGCCGATGGTGTCGGCCGCGATCGCAGCGGGTGCCGACGCCATCGAGGTGGGCATCCCCTTCTCCGACCCGGTCATGGACGGCCCGGTCATCCAGGCGGCCAACGACCAGGCACTCGCCGCCGGCGTGAACCCGGCGTCAGTGCTCGACGAGATCGCGACGCTCGACGCGGGTGCGCCGATCGCGGTGATGACCTACGCCAACCTCGTGTACCGGTTCGGGTGGGAGCGCTTCGCCGAACGGTGTGCGCAGGTCGGTGTCACCGGAGCGATCCTTCCGGACATCCCCCTCGAAGAGGTCGGCCCATGGTGTGTCGCGGCCGATGCCTCCGATGTCGAGACCGTGCTGCTCGCCGCGCCGACGACGCCCGACGAGCGACTGGTGCGCATCTGTGCGCGCAGTCGTGGGTTCGTCTACGGCGTCGGGCTGCTGGGCATCACCGGTGAGCGCGAGTCGCTCGCCGCGAGCGCCAAGGTGATCGCGACACGCTTGAAGGACGTCACCGATCTCCCGGTGCTCGTGGGGGTCGGGATCGGAACGCCCGAGCAGGCGGTCGAGGTGTGCGAGGTCGCTGACGGGGTGGTCGTCGGCTCCGCGATCGTGCGTCGCATGCTCGAGGATCCGACGCCCGAGGCGATCGCCGAGCTCGTCGGTCGCTTCCGCACCGCGCTCGACGCTGGCTGAGGCAACGGTTGATCGGAAAGTTCTCTCGACGCGGGCGCGATCGCCCGCGATGCTGGAGAACACGCGGGTTTCGGCTTGCGGGGGTGGGCGGTACGAGTAGAGTTACACGTCTGTCATTCGGACAACTGACGCGACGCGGAGGACCCATTCCATGAACAAGACCGAACTGGTCGAGACGATCGCAAGGCGTACTGAGCTCTCCAAGAAGGACGTCGACGCAGTTCTCGGCACCTTCTTCGACGTGGCCGCACAAACGGTTGCGAAGGGCAAGGACAGCCTGACGATTCCCGGCTGGATCAAGTTCGAGCAGACCAAGCGCAGCGCTCGTGTCGGCCGTAACCCTCAGACGGGTGCCGAGATCAAGATCCCCGCGTCGAAGGGCGTGAAGATCTCTGCGGGCGCGACCCTCAAGGCGATCGCAAAGGGCGACAAGCCGGCGCCCAAGTAACCGGACTGCACGCCTATCGACCGGCAGACGAGGGGCGGCGGCAGTCGCCCCTCGTTTCGCGTGCGTGCGTCCTCAGGTGAGCGATCGCGTCAAGAAGTCACGCCAGGACGAAGAGCAGGTCGGCTTCGCAGGCGACCGCCCCATCGACGGTGGCGCGGCCGTGACCCTTCCCGCCGCGAGCCGACAAACGGGTCATCTCCACCTCGAGTCGCAACTCGTCGCCGGGCACGACCTGGCGCCGGAACCTGACCGAGTCGACTCCGCCGAAAAGCGGCAGCCGATCGCGGAATCGCTCATCGGCGAGCACGGCGCACGCTCCTACCTGCGCCAGCGCTTCGAGCATCAACACGCCCGGCAGCGTCGGGCGACCGGGGAAATGGCCGGCCAGGAAGTCCTCCTCGCCGGTGATCCTCCAGAGGCCGACCGCCCCGGTGCCGGCGTCGATCGACTCGAGTCGGTCGACGAACAGGAACGGGGGGCGGTGGGGGAGCAGGTCACTCGGGGCGGGCAGGCTCATGCCGCGAGCGCCTTCAACAGGTTCGCCGGCGTGTCCTTCGGCGAGACCTTGTACCAGGTCTCGACGAGCTTGCCCTTCTCGTCGACGAGGAACGCCGAGCGGATGATGCCCATGTACACCTTGCCGTAGTTCTTCTTCTCGCCCCAGACGCCGTACTTCTCCGCGATCGCGTGCTCGGGGTCGGACAGCAACGTGAACCCGAGCGAGTACTTGTCGTCGAACTTCGCCAGCTTCTCGGGCTGGTCGGGGCTGATGCCGATGATCACCGTGTCGCCCACCTCGCCGGCGATGTCGCGCAGACCGCACGA
>DATEEV010000269.1:0-2928 GCA_035281005.1 Microthrixaceae bacterium
TCGCCGCGCACGAGCGCGCCCTTCCGGCCGGCGGCCATCGAGGCTGCGAGCACGACGGCTGCCGCCGCGTTCATTCCGACGTGGTGCGTGCGAACTTCCGACGGGGCGTTCATTCGTGGGGGGGCAGCGGCGGGGTGACGACGCCGGCGGGACGCACCACACGGGGGTCCGGATCGTGCGCGATCTCGGGATCCTTGTGCTCGTAGTCGAGGTTCGACAACACGTGACGCATCGACTCGAGGCGCGACCGTCGCTTCTCGTTCGAGTTGATCACGGTCCACGGCGCTTCGGTGGTGTCGGTGTGGAACAGCATCGTGTCGCGGGCCGACGAGTACTCGTCGAAGCGGTTCATGGCCTCCGCGTCCATCGGCGACAGCTTCCACGATCGCAGCGGGTCACGCCGACGATCCTCGAACCGGCGGGCCTGTTCCTCGCGCCCGACGGTGAACCAGAGCTTGAAGAGGTGGATGCCGCTCTCGACGAGGCTCCGCTCGAACTCCGGCACCTGGCGGAAGAACTGACGGTATTCGTCGGAGGTGCAGAACCCCATCACCACCTCGACGCCGGCACGGTTGTACCAGGAGCGATCGAAGAAGACGATCTGGCCGTGGGTCGGCAGGTGCGAGACGTACCGCTGGAAGTACCACTGGCCCCGCTCGGTCTCGTTCGGCTTCGGCAGTGCGGCGACCCGCGCGGCGCGGGGGTTGAGGTACTGCGTGAACCGTTGGATGGCCCCGCCCTTGCCGGCGGCGTCGCGACCCTCGAAGAGGATCACGACGCGCTGACCCTCGTTCTGCACCCAGCGGTGGAGCTTGCCGAGCTCGACCTGCAGCTGCTCCAGGTCGTGCTCGTAGTCCTTCTTCTTCAGCCGCTGCGGATACGGCGGCTCGCTCTCCATCATGTGGAGGTCGAGCACCTCGTCGCTGTCGTGGTGGCCCATCGTGGCAACGATACGGCCGACCGAGCGCATCGGCTCTCAGCGCACCGCGATCAGGCGAGGTTCTCCCGCACGAACCAGGCGTACGCGCGCTGCCCGTCCTGGTTGAGGTGGATGCCGTCCTCGACGAAGAACTCGGGGTGCGCGGAGCCGTACGCGTGCCAGTCGGCGATCTTTGCGTTGGGGTGACGTTCCACGCCCTCACGCAGGCGCTGGTTGGTCATGCCCTCCCACGACCGCGCGGCCTTGGCGGTGAGGAACAGCACCCGACGATCGCCCGCGATCGACATCATGTGGTCGAACTGCGCCGGCGTGAGCCAGCCGTTCGTGCCGAGGTGCACGACCAGTGTGCCCTGCAGCTGGCCCAGGTCACGCAACACCGCTAGCACCATCACCGCCTCGCCGAACTGACGCGATACCTCGGCGTTCACGTTGAGGCCGGGCAGGGTCCATCGCAGCTCGTCGACCGCGGCGATCATCACGGAGTCGCCGAGCGCGGTCACTCCGCCGGGGATCGCGTCGAGTGGCGCGGTGGTGGGGGGCGCCGCGGTGGTGGGGGGCGCGGTCGGCGCGGGTGCCACGGTCGGCGCGGGTGCGAGCGTCGGATCGAGCGCGAGCGTCGGATCGAGCGCGAGCGCCGGGTCGAGTGCGGTCGTGGGCGGGATGGTCGCAGTGGTCGGCGGTGGCGTGGTCGTGCTCGTGGCCGAGTCGTCGATCTCCATCGGGGTCGACGTGGCGAGCATCTCGGCCTCGTCCTCGACGTGACGAAGCGGTCCGGCGACGAGCACCGTCGCGCTGACGGCGAGCACCAGGGCCGAGATGCCGAGGACGCGGAGCCCTGCGACCCGCTGGCTGGGCACGATCGGTCGGCGGACCTGGCTGGTGAGTCGTCCGATCGCCCCGTTGCGCACCGGCGTCTCGATCAGGCGGAACGACAGCTCGGTGAGCATGACGGTGATCGTCAGCCGCAGCAACAACAGCGCCGTGCCGTGGATGGGGACGTCGAGGTCGGGGCGGGTCAAGACGAAGACGGGCCAGTGCCAGAGGTAGAGGCCGTAGGACCGTCGACCGATCCAGGCGAGGGCGCCGAGGCCGAGGACACGGCCGAGCCGGGCGGAGGGGTGCACGATCACGGCGATCACCGCGACGGTCGCGACGTCGATCAGCACGAACCCGCCGCGGTAGATGAACGAGTCGAACTGGTTGACGCGGACGAATGCCCAGCCCAACACGATCAGGCCGAGGAGGCCGAACACGTCCAAGGCCGGTCCGGCCCGTCGGGCGGCGCGGTCCTTGCGGAAACCGTTGGCGGGCCAGATCGCCGCCAGCGCGACTCCGATCAGCAGGCCCGACAGGCGGGCGTCGGTGCCCATGTACGCCCGCGACGCGTCGACCAGCGGGTCGTGGAGCACGGCCAACCACACCGCTGACGCGAGCCCTCCGACCAGCGCGACCACGGCGAGCACCGGCCGCCGGAGCCGGCTCGCCCCGAAGGCGAACACGAGCGGCCAGATCACGTAGAACTGCTCCTCGACCGCCAGCGACCACAGGTGCTGCAGTAGCGGGGGCCGTCCGGCGGCGACGAAGTACGAGTCCTGGTGGAAGATCTGCCACCAGTTGCTGTAGTAGCCGAGCGCGGCGAGCACGTCGCCCTTGAGCCGTGCCCAGTACTCGGGTGCGATCGTCGCCGCCGCCAGGATCGTCATCACGAGCAGCGCGTAGAGCGCGGGCAACAGGCGTCTCGCCCGCCGCGCCCAGAAATTCCGGACCGACACCGTCCCGCTGCGGTGCTGCTCGGCGAGGAGCAATGACGTGATCAGGTAGCCCGAGATCACGAAGAAGACCTCGACGCCGAGGAAGCCTCCGCCGAACCACCTCACCTCGCCGTGGTAGAGGATGACCGCGATCACCGAGATCGCCCGCAGACCGTCGATGCCGGGCAGGTAGGCGAAGTGGCCGCCGTGGTTGGCGGGGAGCGGGCGCTCGGGCGC
>DATEEV010000270.1:0-3234 GCA_035281005.1 Microthrixaceae bacterium
CGGCGGAGGATACGAGGGCGGTGGGACCTGGTACTGCGGCTGCGGGGCGGGAGCCGGTGGCGGCTCGTCCGCGGGCCAATCGGGTGACCATTCCGGCGACCACTCGGGCTCGGAGGGCGCGTCGTTCGCGTGGCGACCGAAGGGCGATCGCGCGGCATCGCTCGGATCGCCGTCGAAGATCGAACCGAGCTGGGCCGAGTGGTCCTCGGCGGGCTCGCGAGGCGCCTCGTGTCGGTCGTCGACCGGCGCCTCGGCGCGGGGAGCGTGGGGAGCGTGGGGGGCCGACTCGCGTGGGCGATCACGATGCGACTCGTAGACGTCGTCATCGTCGACGATCGCGGCGTCGACGATGTCGGCGAAGCGCTCGTCGGTCGTCGGGGTCCGATGACCGTTCTCCGCCGCCGGTTCCTCGGTGTCGTCGCCGGTGCTCCAGAGGCCCCCGGACGGGCGTGACTGCGTGGCCGGATCGACCGCGGCGGGTCGGGGGGGCTGGGCTCCGGCCGCTGCTGGAGCGGTCGAGAACATGCCGAGCGGCTCGGGGATCTGCGACGCATCGCACACCTGACAGCGGTCGCCCGAGCCCGGGTCGTTACCGCAGTTGTAGCAACGCGTCGCCATTGTCTCCTCCGTGTCCGCGTCGGGTTCGGCCGCACCGTCGCCGGGAGGCGGTGCTGGGGTTGCTTCTCGATACACCCGGTCGGCCCGACTCGGACCTCTCATCAGGCTACGGGATCGCCGACGGATGCGGAACTGGGAGATCCTGCTCAGCATCGTGGTGCTGGAGTCCTCGTCCTCGCCGATGGCTTCGAGGATCCCAGCGCCCGACGCCCGCAGGGCCGGCAGCAGGGCCCCGCTGAGCCCCAGGACGACCGCCGCCACCGCGGTCGCGGCGAGCGCAAGGACCGGGAGAGCGAATTTGTCGAGGCCGAGGTCGGAGAGCGCGGTGACGGCACCGAAGGCCAGTCCGACACCGAGCGCGATGCCCAGCACGGCGCCGACCACTGACAAGGCACCGGCCTCGACGAGCACGAGGCGGATGACCTGGCGACGCGAGGCCCCGACGGCGCGGAGCAGCCCGAGCTCCCGTCGCCGCTCGTTCACGCTGAGCTGCAGCGTGTTGGCGACCCCGATCACGGCCAGGCCGACCGAGAAGAGCAGCATCCACTCGATCACCCGCTGGAACCCGCTCAGAAGCTCGGCCCGCTCATCCACGAGCTCCTGCGGGGCGAGGACCTGGGTCACGCCGTACGACTCGGCGATCGAGGTCGTGTTCGCGGTGCCCTCGGGCTCGCGGCCGGGCTCCAGCGCGACGAGGGCGAGGAGGTCGACGCTGGTCGGGGTCGTCCGCTCGAGCACGGACGTGTCGATGATGCCGTCGCCGAGCAGTGCGGAGCCCTTGGTGTAGATCGCGGCGACGGTCACCGGCTGGACCGCGTTCACGAAGTCGACCGTCACCATCTGGCCGACCGCCGTTCCGGTCGACTGCGCGAACTCGTCGGAGATCGCGATCTCGTCGGCCGCCAGCGCCGAGGGTTGATCGGCCACGCCGAGGTCGAGCACCTCGAACACGTCATCGCCGTCGATGGCGGAAAGCCGCGCCGGGTAGCCGGCCACGTTGGCTCGACCGAGGCGGACCCCGGTCGCCGCGGCGACGCCATCTGCCTGCTCGAGCTCCTCGACGAGGTCAGCTGGGAGCCCGCCGCGGGTGAAGGTCCCCGAGTCGACCACCAGGTCGGCGGTGACAGCCTCCTGAACCTCTCCGGAGATCGACGAGACGAAGGAGGCCGACAGCGTGGAAAGCGACGCGATCACCAAAGTCGCGATCATCAGCGCGGCCGTCGTCGACGATGCTCTCGACCGAGCTCGGCGGGAGCGGAGCGCGGTGAGCGAGCGAAGCGTGCGGGATCGTCCGACCATCAGCCTCGTGGTCAGCGCGATCAGCCCGCCGAGCACCGGCGGCAGGAGCGCCAACAACGCGAACACACCGGCACCGATTGCCGCGCCGATCGCGGGGCCCGACACCCCGTCGGTGAGCACCGCGCCGACGACCGCACCGATGACCGCGCCCGCGAGCAACCATCCGCCGACGCGCGCCACCCAGGGCGCGCTTCGCTCGCGTCGTTCGTCGTTGCGGTTCAACGCGGCGACCGGCGTGGTCCGTGCGGCATCCCATGCCGGAGCGACGGCCGTCGCGACGGTGACGGCCATGCCGACGACCGCCGCGATCGCCAGCATCGTGGGCGACACGGCCGATCCGGCTGTCGGGATCGCCGCCCCGAGCGCGCCGATCGCCTGTTCGATTGCCGCGCCCGCGAGCAGTCCGAGTGGGAGCCCCACGAGGACGGCGAGCACCCCGACCAGCGCCGCTTCGACCAACGCCGAGCCGAGGAGCTGGCGAGGCGAGGCTCCAACGAGGCGGAGCAGCGCGAAGCCGTGACGCCGACGAGCGAAGAGCAACGCATTGGAGTTGGCCACGGTGAAGGCCCCGACGACCACCGCCAGGCCTGCGAACCCGAGGAGCAGGACCTCGATCAGCGTGAAGCTCTTCGCGAGCGAGGTCTGGCGATGCTGCTCGTAGACGGCCGGTGTGCTGACCTCGACCGCCGGGGGCATGGCCGCCTGGATCTGGGCCTGCATCTCGGAGACCGACTCGCCCTCCTCGAGCAGGACGCCGATGGCGTTGACGTCGTCCTCCCGGTCGAAGAGCTGGCGGGCGGTGTCGATCTCGAAGAGGGCGAGTGACGAGCCCGGCGGCATTGGGGTGCCGTCGAGGGTCACGATGCCGGTGATCGTGTAGGTGCCGAAGGTGGACTTGGTGATGATCCCCACCTGATCGCCCACCTGGAGGTCCCCGGCGTTCGCCGTGGTCTCGTCGATCGCAACCTCGTCGTCGGTGACGGGGGGAGCGCCCTCACCCACGAACTGGTACGGGCTGAGCTCGGGGACGGTGGGCCAACTGGCGCCGGCCGGGCGCTCGGTGATCCCGAGCGGAACGATCGGTTCGTTGTCGGGCCCGACGATGACCGCGGTGTCCTCGATGCGGGGATCGGTCGCCGCCACACCGTCGATGGACTCGATGACCGTCGTCAGGGAGGCAGGCACGAGTTGTCGGACCTGCTCGAGGGGTGAGTCGTAGCTGATGGCGCCCTCGACCACGAGGTCGGCACGTTCGGTTCCCGCGCCCGAGAGGTTGGACAGGCCCTGATCGACCCGGTGGAGCAGTGACAAGGACCC
>DATEEV010000271.1:0-19234 GCA_035281005.1 Microthrixaceae bacterium
GTCGGACAGCAACGTGAACCCGAGCGAGTACTTGTCGTCGAACTTCGCCAGCTTCTCGGGCTGGTCGGGGCTGATGCCGATGATCACCGTGTCGCCCACCTCGCCGGCGATGTCGCGCAGACCGCACGACTGGGTCGTGCATCCTGGTGTGTCGGCCTTCGGGTAGAAGTAGACGAGCACCTTGCGACCCTTGAACTGCGACAGCTTCACCTTCTCGCCGTTCTGGTCGAGGAGCGTGAAGGCGGGCGCGGTGGCACCGGCGGAAAGCGTCTGATCGGCCATGGGCCCGAACCTAATGCTCCACCGCCCCGTCGCTGGAGGGCGGGGCCGCCGGCGGGTCAGCTCGGCGGTGCGATCACCAGGGAACCGTTGTGCCCGCCGAAGCCGAACGAGTTCGACAGCGTCGGGCCCGGCTCCCAGTCGCGGCCCGTGCCCGTCACGATGTCGAGCTTGGGCAGGTCGGGGTCGTAGGTGGAGAGCCCCATCGTCGGCGGGATCTCGCGGTATTGCATCGACAACACCACCGACACCGCCTCGATGGCGCCGGCCGCCCCGAGCGAGTGCCCGGTCACGCCCTTGATCGAGGTCATCGGCGGCCCCGGCGAGCCGAACACCTCGGCCACCGCCTCGGCCTCGGCCCGGTCGTTCAACGGGGTCGACGTGCCATGCGCGTTGATCTGGGTGATCGAGGCGGGTCCGAGCCCGGCATCCTGGAGGGCCAGCCGCATGCAACGGATCGCACCCTCGCCGCCGGGGGACGGCGCGGTGATGTGGTGGGCGTCGGCCGTGGAGGCCGAGCCCAGCACCTCGGCGAGGATCTCGACCCCCCGGGCGCGAGCCGACTCCCACTCCTCGAGCACGAGCACGGCCGCTCCCTCGGCGATCACGAAGCCGTCGCGATCGACGTCGAACGGCCGACTGATCCCGGAGCTCGTCAGCGCCGTCATGTTCCCGAACGCTGCGACCGCGAGCGGTGTGATCGCCGCCTCGCTGCCGCCGGTGAACACGAGATCGCAGCGACCGTCCTTGATGAGGCGGGCGCCGTTGCCGATCGAGTGCGTCCCCGCGGCGCAGGCGGTGACGGTGTTCTCGCAGGGCCCCTGGAGGCCGTAGCGCATCGAGATGGCGGCTCCGCAGGCGTTCGCCATCATCATCGGGACGGTGAAGGGCGAGACGCGTCGCGGTCCCTTCTCGGCCATGACCAAGGACTGGGCCCCGAGGGTGTCGAGACCTCCGATGCCCGAGCCGACCCAGCTCCCCGCTCGGGGACCCACCAGCTGCGACGGCGCGCCCGCCTGCTCCCACGCCTCGGCCGCGGCCGCGAGTGCGAACTGCGTGAAGCGGTCGACGCGCCGCGCCTCTTTCGGGTTGTCGAAGAGCGGGAGGGGATCGAACCCCTCGACGGGGCGCTCCGTGCCGCTGGCGCTCTCGTGCAGGCCGTCCCAGAACGCGTCACGTCCGATGCCGCACGACGAGACGACACCGGCACCGACGACGGCCACCCTTCGGCCGGTCATCGTGGATCAGAGCTTGGAGGCGAGGAGGTCGTAGGCCGCACCCACCGTGGTGATGCCCTGGAGCTCGTCCTCGTCGATCGTGACGTCGAACTCCTCCTCGAGCGCCATCACGAGCTCGACGAGATCGAGGCTGTCGGCGTCGAGGTCCTCGGCGAAGCTCGCCTCTTTGGTCACCTTCGACTGGTCGACGCTCAACACGTCGACCGCACACTTCGTGAAGCGGTCGAACAGGTCATCACTCATTGATTGCTCCTCACTCATTTTTTGGGGGACTCGCTCGGGCTAGGCGTCGGGGCTCGGTCGGAATGGCTCATCCCATACCGAGGCCGCCGTCGACCGGGATGACCGCGCCGGTGATGTACCCGGCTGAGTCCGATGCCAGGAACTCTACTGTCGCCGCCACCTCGTCGAGATCGCCGAAGCGGCCGAGGGGGACGTGGGCCAGCATCGCGGCGCGTTGGTCGTCGTTCAATGCGTCGATCATCTCGGTCGGCAGGGGCCCGGGTGCCACGACGTTGGCACAGACGTTGCGGCTGGCGAGCTCTCGGGCCAGCGACCGGGTCATACCGACCAGGCCGGCCTTCGACGCGGCGTAGTTGACCTGCCCGGCCTGGCCGATCTGTCCGACCACCGACGAGATGAAGATGATCCGACCCCAGCGGGCACGAACCATCTTCTGCGCAGCGCGGCGGGCCACCCGGAACGACCCGACCAGGTTGGCCTCGATGACATCGGAGAAGTCGTCGTCGGACATCCGCAGGACGAGCCCGTCTCGGTTCATCCCGGCGTTGCACACGACGATCTCGGCCGCGCCGACGGTGGCCTCGGCCTCGTCGAAGGCGGCATCGACCGAGGCGCGGTCCGTCACGTCGCAGCGGATCCAGGTGATCCCCGGCTCGTCGGGCGGGTCGCTGCGATAGGTGCCCACGACGCGGTGCTCGGCGGAGAGGCGGCGCGCGATCGCCAGGCCGAGGCCACGGTTCGCCCCGGTCACGAACGCGACACGGGCCACGTGCTCTCCCGCCGTCGACGTCATCGGGGCCTTCCGACTCTGCAGGGGCGCGGACGGTTTCCCGCGCGGCTCAGGTCGCCCATCGAACGACCGCCGTGGCCCAGGTCATGCCGGCGCCGAAGCCGGACATCAACACCAGCGAGCCGTCACCGAGGCGGCCGTCGTCGGTGGCGACCGACAGTGCGTGGGGGATGGTGCCCGCGGACGAGTTACCGGTGAGGGCCAGGGTCGAGACGACCTGGCTCGAGTCGAGGCCCAGTCGTTGCGCGATGGCGTCGGTGATGCGCTGGTTCGCCTGGTGCGGCACGAAGAGGTCGATGTCGCCCGGCTTCAGGTCGGCTCGATCGAGCGCGATCTTCGCCGACTCCACTGCGGAGCGAACGGCGACCTTGAACACCGCTTGGCCCTCCATCGTCAGCCAGCCGTCGCGGTCGCAGTAGAGGATCTCCTGGAGCGTGCCGTCCGTGCCGGTGTGGACGCCGAGCACCTCACCGGCACCGCCACGGCGCAGGACGAGTGCACCGGCTCCGTCGCCGAAGAGGATCGCGGTGCCTCGGTCCTCAGGATCGACCACGGTGCTCATCGCGTCGGAGCCGATGTACAGGACGGTCTCGACGCCGGTAGCGAGCCAGCCCGCGGCGGACACGAAGCCGTAGACGAATCCGGCACATGCAGCATTGAGGTCGAACGTGCCGCCCGTTATGCCGAGTTGCTCAGCGACCTCGGCGCCGGCGCCGGGGAACCGGCGTTGGGGCGTGGAGGTCGCCACGAGGAGCAGGTCGACGTCGGAAGCATCGAGCCCCGCTCGTTCGAGGGCGGCGGCGCCGGCCTCGACGGCCAGGCCGCTCGTGGAACCACCGACCCGACGCTCGACGATGCCGGTCCGATCACGGATCCACTGGTCGGTGGTGTCGAGACGAGTCTCGAGCTCGGCGTTGGTCAGCACCCGGTCGGGTTGGGCGCGGGCGATCGAGGTGACGGTGAAGCTCACGTCGATGCCGACCTGGTCGATGCGGCCTCGTTGTGGTGGCGGGCGAACGCCCACTCGCGTATCCCGGCGACCGCGACCGCCAGTAACCCGATCACCAACAGCCGCGACCCACGTCGGCGGCCGGAACTCCTCGACGTTCCACCCATGGGAACGAGGCTAGGCGCGCCGTCGGGGGGCGGTGGCCGCCCGACCGGTCCAGGGCTGCTGAGCCTCTGCGGCGGTGCTCGTGCCGCGGGCTACGCTCGCTCCTCGGTCGCTCCCCAGTTCTCTCACCGGATCCCGGTGATCCTGATGCCCGGGTGGCGGAATGGCAGACGCGGCGGACTCAAAATCCGCTGTCCGAAAGGACGTGTGGGTTCGACTCCCACCCCGGGCACACCCGAATCTCCGTCCTGGTCGAACCCGGTCGGCCACTCCGGACGTCTGGATTCGGCCTGGACCCTTCGGCGCGATCAGAATGACCAGATGACGGGGACCAGCCACACGGCGACCACGCCGTAGAGGACTGTTGTTGGCCTGGATCGTGAACTACGCCCTGGGGTTCGTCCTCGGGATCCCGCTCGGGCCCGACTCGCCGGTACGGATCTGACGCGCCCGTGTCCGAGCATCACCACGACAGCGTCGAGCGGCACGTCTCGACCGGCCGGCTCCCCGGCCGCGAGCGGGTGCAGTCACTGCTCGACGAGGCGCACCTGCGGTTCGCAGATGACCGCGACGGCGAGGTCTCCGCTGTCTATCCCGCGCTGGCGGCCGTCCCACCCGACGGATTCGGGCTGTGCGTCGCCTCGGTCGACGGCGGGATCGCGACCAGCGGTGACGCCGAGACCGCGTTCACGATCATGAGCGTGGCCAAGCCGTTCGTGTTCGCCGTGGTCTGCGACCTCATGGGCCCCGAGCAGGTCCGCGAGCGCATCGGCGTCAACGCGACCGGCCTTCCGTTCAACTCGGTGGTCGCGGTCGACCGCGCACCGGGCGGACGGACGAACCCGATGGTGAACTCCGGCGCGATCGTGACGGCGAGCCTGATCCCGGGGGACTCGGTCGACCAACAGTGGGCGGAGCTGTGCGGGCGGCTCTCGGCCTTCGCCGGACGCGAGCTCGAGCTCGACGAGGACGTCGCGGCGTCCGCGCTCGCGACGAACCACCGCAACCGCGCGATCGCCCGGCTCCTCTACGACGCCGGTGCGTTGACGATGGTGCCCGAGGAGGCGGTCGAGCTCTACACGATGCAGAGCTGCCTGCGGGTCTCCGCGGTCGACCTGGCGGTGATGGGGGCGACCCTCGCCGATGCGGGGGTCAACCCGCGGACCGATGAGCGGGTCATTGGGCCGGGGGCGTGTCGATCGACGCTCGCGGTGATGGCTACCGCGGGGCTCTACGAGACCTCGGGAGAGTGGCTCTACGACATCGGCCTGCCGGGCAAGAGCGGCATCGGCGGCGGAATCGTCATGGTGTCGCCCGGCAAGGGCGCGCTCGGCACCTACGCGCCGCGACTCGACGCCGCGGGCAACAGCGTCAAGGGCCAGCGGGCGGCGCGTTTGTTGTCGGGCCGGCTCGGCCTCGACCTGTTCGCCTCGAGCGTGTTCGGAGCCGACGACACCGACGAGTGACGTCGGCGCGTCCGGGTGTGCTGCTCAGAGGGTGATGAAGAGGATGCCGAGGGTCAGGCTCACGACCGCGATCAGCACGATCCACATCGGCCAGTGCCCGAAGTGCTCGTTGCGCTGCGCCGAGCGCTTGTACGCCATGTTCTCCTTGGAACCCACCTTCGGCAGGTGCTGAGGCGACTTGCGCGGCTTGCTCCCCTTCGATCCCATCGCCGTGAGGTTACCGGTCGCTCCGGGAACGTCGAAGGGCGTCGGCGCAGCGTCGGGCGAACGGATCCTCGGCGAGGGTCGCGATGTCGACCGGCATGGGAACCCGCCAGTTCGGATACTCGTCGATCGTGCCCGGCAGGTTGACTCGATCAGCCGACCACGCGAGGTCCTCGAGCGTCGCGAGCACCAGCCCGGATCTCGATCGGCCGAGTCGACCATGGGCGGCCTCCGCGACCCGGCGCGGATCGCGGCGTGGTCGACCCGCGAAGCGACGCAGACTCCTGGCCAGCCGGGGATCCCACCGGGGGTCCCGGTGCTCGAGCAGGCCACGCACGGTCGGGAGGTCGTGGGTGGTGAGCGCACCGAGCGAGCGTTCCGGCCAGCGGCGCCGCGTCCTCGACTCGAACAGCGCCACCTTCGTCGAGGCGATGCCGCGTGCGGCCATCTCGCGACGGACCTCGGGCTCGACCGTGCCCAGGTCCTCGCCGACGAGGAATGCGCCCGCGTCGTCGACCTCGTGCACCACCGCGTCGATGAGCTCGCGGGCCGGGTAGCGGACGTAGGTGCCGTCCTCCGGGCCGGCGCCGTCGGGGATCCAGAACAGCCGGAACCAGCCCATCACGTGGTCGACGCGCAATCCGCCGTACCAGCGCAGCGCGGCGGCGATCATCCGACGAACCGGCTCGAAGCCCGACTCGCGCAATGCATGCGGGAGGTAGGCCGGCAGCGCCCAGTCCTGACCGGCGGGATTGAAGGTGTCGGGTGGTGCGCCGACGGTGACCCCCGGCGCCAACAGCTCCTGGTCGTACCAGGCGTCGGCGCCGGATGGATGGACCCCGACGGGGAGGTCGCCCATCAGCGACACGCCGAGTGATCGGAGCGCGGACGAACAGTCGCTGAGTTGCGCGTCCGCGGTCGCATCGACCCAGCCCCAGAAGTCGACCAGGGCGCGGTGTGCTTCGATCCAGGCGGCGACGGTCGGCGATCGCGGATCGTGCAGCTCGACGGGCCAGGTCCGCCACCCGCCACCGTGGTGCTCGGCGAGTGCGGTGAACGTCGCGTGCCGGGCCGCGAGCGGGCCGGCGTCGGGGGCGGTGGTTCCAGAAGCTCGGCGCGAGGCCCGCTCCACCTGCCACCGCAACTCGAGCTCGGCTCGGATCGCGGCCCAGGCGGCGTCGCGATCGATGATCGATCCCGGTTCGTCGTGACGCCCGACCCCGGGGGGCGGGGTCGCCCCCCACCGTGACGGATCGATCACCAGGGGATCGAGGGTCTCGCGAGACGACGGCGAGTACGGGCTCGGCGGCCTCGGGGTGACCGGAAGTGGATCACCGAGGGGGCTCAGCCCCACGACGGACCCACCCAGGCCGGCGATCCAGCGACCCACTTCGCCGATCTGGGTCACGCCGCCGACCCCCCAGGGTGAGCGCAACGAGAACACCTGGGCGGTCACACCCCAGGCTCGCTCCGGGTAGTGACGGACCTGCCGTCGTGTGCCCGCATCCGCAGTCGGCGTCGGGAGGGGCTCGCCGATGAGCGAGCGGAAGGTCTCGATGGTGTCGGGGTTGGCCGGCTGCCAGCGCCCGTCGGAGGTCTGCCAGCCGTCGTCGATGCCCCACGCGTCGGTCGGCACCACCTCAGTCTCCCAGCGCGACCGCTCCTACACTGAGAACCGTGCAGAATCCGTTGCTCGAACGACGCCTCCGCAGCGTCAGTCGTCGACTGGTCGACCTGCGCGCCGAGGCGGCGGTCGCGGACGAGCACTTGGCTCATTTCAACGACGACGCGGACGATGCCCGCATCCGAGCGCTGGTGTCCGAGACCCCGGTCGCCGATGCCGATCACCGAGCAGCAGCCCGTTCCGCCTCCGCGATGGCTCGTCACCGCGCCGACCTCGCCGACACCATCGCCCGGCTCGAGCTCGAACAGGACGAGCTGCTCGACAAGCTCGCGGCTCGTAGGCGGGCCTGATCAGGGATGCCCGATCCGACGGCTGTCGCGACGCGCATCGTGATCGCGGAGGACGAGGCCATCATCAGGATGGACCTACGAGAGATCCTCGAGGAGGACGGCTACGAGGTCGTCGGAGAGTGCGGCAACGGCGAGGACGCCATCGCGCTGGTGATCGAACTGGCACCCGACGTGGCGATCCTCGACGTGAAGATGCCGGTGATGGATGGCATCGAGGCCGCCAAGGTCCTCACCGACGAGCGCCGTTGTGCCGTCGTGTTGCTGACCGCCTTCAGCCAGCGTGAGCTGATCGAGGCGGCCCGCGACGCCGGGGTGATGGCGTATGTGGTCAAGCCGTTCGAGCGGTCGGACCTGATCCCGGCGATCGAGGTCGCGATCGGCCGCTTCTCGGAGCTGAGTGGTCTGGCCGGCCGCGCCTCCGAGCTCGAGGAGCGACTCGAGGTCCGCAAGCTGGTCGATCGGGCCAAGGGGCGCCTGATCGACGGGCACGGGATGAGCGAGCAGGACGCCTTCGCGTTCCTGCAACGGACCGCCATGAACCAACGGCGCACGATCAAAGAGGTGTGCGGCGACGTGATCGACGGCTCGTTGGTTCCCTAGTGCTTGATGGCCTCGTCGCTGCGGCTCATGCTCGCCCTTCGGGCTTCTTCGCCTTCGCTCCTCGTCTGTAGCGGCTCTCCGCCTCGTGGAGGCGCCGGCTCGGCCCGGTGGCCGGCTCTGCCTGGCGCCGGTCGCGCATAGCCTCGGCGGCGATGCCGAAGCTGATGCTGATCGACGGCAATTCCCTGGCCTACCGGGCGTTCCACGCCCTGCCGACCGACCTGGCGACGGCGTCGGGTCAGGTCACGAACGCGGTCTTCGGGTTCACGTCGATGCTGTTGAACCTGGTGCGCGACCACCAACCCGACCTCATCGGCGTGGCCTTCGATCGGCCCGAACCGACGTTCCGCCACGAGCAGGTCGAGACCTACAAGGCGAACCGCTCGGCGGCACCCGACATCCTCCGTCAGCAGATGGGCCTCGTCCGGCAGGTCGTCGACACGCTGATGCTGCCCACGATCGAGCTCGTCGGCTTCGAGGCTGACGACGTGATCGCGACGCTGGCGACCCAGGCACGGGACCAGGGGATCGACTCGATCATCGTCACCGGCGACCGCGACAGCTACCAGCTCGTCGAGGACCCCCACATCTCGGTGCTCTACAACAAGCGTGGCGTCAGCGACTACGCCCTCTACGACGAGGCCGGCATCGTCGATCGCACCGGGGTCCGGCCGGACCAGTACGTGATGTACGCGGCGCTGCGCGGCGACCCGTCGGACAACCTGCCCGGCGTGCCGGGGGTGGGGGAGAAGACGGCCGCGAAGCTGGTGACGACTTACGGCGACCTCGACGGGATCTTCGCCCACACCGCGGACCAGACGCCCAAGCTGCGTTCGAACCTGGAGGAGAACGAGGCCCAGGCCCGACTCAACGCCGATGTCATGCGCCTCGTGCGTGACGTCGTTCTCGAGGTCGCGCCCCAGGATCTGGTGCAGGGCGAGTTCGACCGCGACGAGTTGCTGAAGCTGTTCAACTTCCTCGAGTTCGGCACGCTGGTGCCACGCTTGGCCGAGGCATTCGGCGACCGGGTGGGAGCGGTCGAGTCGACCCGGACGGTGATCGAGGCAGAGGTCACCGAGCTCGACGCCGCGACGGCGGTGTCGGTGCTCGAGGACCTCGCCTCGAGCGGCGGCACGGTCGCGATCGCCGCCGCATGGAAGGGTGAGCCGGGCCGGACCGACCTGGTGGGTCTCGCGCTCGTCGTCGACGCCGCGGCGGCGGAGGTCGCGTGGATCCCGGAGACGGTGCTGCCCGCGGTCGCGTCGCAGCTCGCCTCGTTGCCGACGGCCGCCCACGACGCGAAGCCGGTGATGCGCAGCCTGTTGAACGTCGGCGTCGACGACTTCGACCTGCAACAGGACACCAAGCTCGCCGCGTACCTCCTCGACCCCGCGGACACCCGCTACGACCTCGGTGGACTGCTCGAGCGGTACTGCGACGCGGAGTTGGCCGAGGGTGACGAGGGGGACCAGGTCCGCGCAGGCGAGCTCGACTTCGGTGGGACCGGCGAGTCGACGGCGCAGCGGGTCGGACGTGCCGCGCTGGGCGTGGCCGTGCTCGCACCCCGCCTGACCGAATCGTTGGCCGCGCACCACCTCACCCGACTCGATGCCGAGATCGAGGTTCCCCTGGTCGAGGTGCTCGCACGCATGGAGCACGTCGGCGTGGGCGTCGACGTCGTGGAGCTGCGAGCGCTGAGTGAGCGCCTGTCGTCGGAGTGTGACCGGCTGCGCGGCGAGATCGTGGCGGCGGCAGGGGAGGACTTCAACGTCAACTCCACCAAACAGCTGCGCGAGGTCCTCTTCGAGAAGCTCGAGCTGACGCCGCAGAAGAAGACCAAGACGGGGTTCTCGACCGACGCCGCCTCGCTCGAGAAGCTGTTGGGCCAGCATCCGATCATCGAGCACCTCCTCGCATATCGCGAGGTCGAGAAGCTCCGGTCGACCTACGGCGAGGGGCTGTTGTCGGAGGTCGCGCCTGACGGTCGTATCCACGCGACGTTCAACCAGACCGTCGCCCGCACCGGCCGGCTGTCATCGGACCAGCCGAACCTGCACAACATCCCGGTGCGCTCGGAGGAGGGTCGCCAGTTCCGCAAAGCCTTCATCCCGGCGTCGGGGATGGAGTTCCTGGTCGCCGACTACAACCAGATCGAGCTGCGGTGCATCGCGCACCTGGCCGAGGACCCGGGCCTGATCGAGGCGTTCACGTCGGGTGCCGACATCCACAACCGCACGGCGTCGCGGGTGTTCGGCGTGGATCCGACGGAGGTGACGATCGAACAGCGGTCGAAGGCGAAGATGGTCTCGTACGGGCTGGCCTACGGCATGGAGGCCTACGGCCTCGCGCAGCGACTGAACATCGAGACCTCCGAGGCGAAGGAGATCCTCGACGCGTACTTCGTGGCGTTCCCGGCGGTGCGGTCGTACATGGAGCGCACGGTGGCAGAAGCCCGGGAGCGGGGCTACACCGAGACCCTGTTCGGGCGACGACGCCAGATCCCCGAGTTGTCATCGAGCAACCGAGGGATCCGACAGGCGGGGGAGCGCCAGGCCATGAACGCGGGCATCCAGGGGCTCGCGGCGGACATCTTCAAGGTGGCGCTGGTCAACATCGAGAACGCCCTTTTGGCCGGCGAGCTCGCGAGCAGGCTGGTGCTGCAGGTCCACGACGAGGTGATCCTCGAGGTCCCGCCCGCCGAGCACGACGCCGCCGGCGACCTCGTGCGCAAGCAGATGGCCGACGCCTTCGAGCTGGCTGTCCCCCTCGAGGTCAACCTCGCGTATGGGCCCACGTGGGCCGACGCCAAGGCCTGACCGTACGGCTGGGGCCGGGAGGGTGCCGCCCTGCACCCGCGTCAACCGTTCGAAACGTGCGTTCGGTGCGAAAGGTTCCGCGGCTCGCGGCGGGGGAGTGGCAGTGTCGGGCAATGAGTGAGGAGCGGCACTGGTTCGAGGATGTGGCCGACCACCTGGGCCCGGCCTACCTGCGCTACTCGTTCACGAAGGGCACCCGCCAGGAGGTGGACTTCCTGATCGCCGAGCTCGGCCTCACCGAAGGTGATCGGGTCCTCGACGTCGGCTGCGGGCCGGGCCGCCACTCCCACGAGCTGGCGCGCCGTGGCATCACCGTCGTCGGCCTCGACGTGAGCGAGCGGTTCGTGGCGCTGGCTCGAGCCGCCGCGCCCGACGGATCCACCTTCGTACGGGGTGACGCCCGCGCGATGACCTTCGACGAGGAGTTCGACGCCTCGATCTCGCTCTGCCAGGGCGCGTTCGGCCTCGGTGGCCCCGGCCCGTTCGCCGGGGACCCCCAGAACATCGGTCCCGATCTCGCGGTCCTGCAGGGGATGCGGAGGGCCCTCCGCCCCGGTGGCCGAGTCGCCCTCAGCGCCTTCAGCTCCTACTTCCAGGTCCGCTGGCTCGAGGACACCGACACCTTCGACGCCGCCACGGCGGTGAACCACGAGACCACCGAAGTGCGCGATGAACACGGCACGGTCGCCCCGGCCGAGCTCTGGACGACGTGTTGGACGCCCCGAGAGCTGCGCCTGGTCGTCGAGCGCGCCGATCTGGTCGTTGACGACGTCTGTTCGGTCGAGCCGGGTGCCTATCGACGAGGCCAACCCACCCTCGCGACGCCCGAGTTCCTCGTATTGGCCCACCGAGGGCACTGAACTAGCCTTGCTCGTCGGTGTGACGCCGTTCGCGCGTCCGCGCACCACTGATCCGTCCCCTGTCCCCCAGTTCCGTAAAGAAGCCGATCCGTGTCCGACCAAGCAACCGTCCCTTCCGACCCCACGACCGAAACGCCAGAAAGCGATCCGAGCTCCGACGACGTCACCTTCCGTCAGATCGTCGACAACGATCTCGATGATGCGGCGCTCGAACTGGCCTACGTCTCGACGATGGTGGGGGTCGAGGACGGCCAGCTCGTCACCGGCACCGTGGTCAAGGTCGACCACGACGAGGACCTGCTCGACATCGGCTACAAGTCCGAAGGTGTGATCCCCAGCCGTGAGCTGTCGATCCGCAACGACGTCGACCCTCATGAGGTGGTCTCCCTCGGTGACGAGGTCGAGGCCCTGGTCCTCCAGAAGGAGGACAAGGAAGGCCGCCTGCTGCTGTCGAAGAAGCGGGCCCAGTACGAGCGGGCCTGGGGCAAGATCGAGGAGATCAAGGAGGCCGAGGGCATGGTCTCCGGCCCCGTCATCGAGGTCGTCAAGGGCGGCCTGATCCTCGACATCGGCCTGCGTGGCTTCCTGCCCGCATCGCTCGTCGAGCTGCGCCGCGTTCGCGACCTGCAGCCCTACGTCGGCAAGTCGCTCGAGGCGAAGATCATCGAGCTCGACAAGAACCGCAACAACGTCGTGCTCAGCCGTCGTGCGTGGCTCGAGGAGACCCAGAAGGAACAGCGCGAGGACTTCCTCGTCAACCTCCGTCCGGGCGAACGCCGCAAGGGTGTGGTGTCGTCGGTCGTCAACTTCGGTGCCTTCGTCGACCTCGGTGGCATGGACGGCCTCGTCCACGTCTCGGAGTTGTCGTGGAAGCACGTCAACCACCCCTCCGACGTCGTCGCCGTCGGAGACGAGATCGAGGTCGAGGTGCTCGAGGTCGACATGGACCGCGAGCGCATCTCGCTCTCGCTCAAGGCGACCCAGCAGGATCCGTGGCAGGAGTTCGCCGGTGCCCACCAGGTGGGCGAGCTGGTCTACGGCCGTGTCACCAAGCTGGTGCCCTTCGGTGCGTTCATCCAGGTCGGCGATGGCATCGAGGGTCTCGTCCACATCTCGGAGATGTCGGCCCATCACGTCGACCTTCCCGAGCAGGTCGTCACGCCCGGTGAGGAGCTCTGGGTCAAGATCATCGACCTCGACCTGCAGCGCCGCCGGATCAGCCTGTCGATCAAGCAGGCCGCCGAGGGCGGCATCGTGGCTGCCGAGTACCAGGAGCACTTCGGCGAGCACAACTACGACGCCGAGGGCAACTACATCGGCGGATCGTCCGAGGGCCAGGAAGCATGGTTCGAGGAGTACGGCTACGCCGAGGGTGAAGGCCCCGGCGATGGCGAGGGCGGCGAGGCTCCCGAGGGAGTCGCGACCACTGATGCCGAGGCGAGCCCCGATGCAGAGGTGGCTGCCGAGGTCGAGGTCGAAGCCGTGGCCCCCGCCGAGGTGCCCGCCGAGGTCGAGGCAGACGACGAGGCGGCGCAGCCAGCGGAGTGACCCCCCGGCGTCCGGCGCCGTCCGTCACCGCGATCTGAGAGCACGACCCTCGCCTCGGCGGGGGTCGTGTCGCGTCCCGGCCCAACCGAGCATCGACTGCCGAACGGCCGCTGAGGAGCGGTCGCTCTCAGGTGCCGCTCGGCGTGGCGAGTGCTCGCACCGCCGCTTCGATCCGATCGTTGAAGGAGCGAGCGTCCTCACCTTTCTGTACCGACATCGGCTCGCCGAAGATCACCTGCACCCGCGCTCGCCGCGGCAACCGGCGGCCCTTCGGCATCACGTCGCTGGTCCCCACGATGCGCACTGGAACGACCGCTACGCCGGCCCGGCGAGCGATCCAGGCCGCACCCGGCTTGAAGTCCTGGATCGTCCCGGCCGGGCTCCTGCCCCCTTCGGGGTAGACCAGCAGCGACCACTCCCGACCGAGCAGGTCATGGCAGACCTCGAGCGTGCGCCGGTTCACCCGGTCGCGCTCCACGGGGATCGCTCCCACGAACACCGTGCTCCACGCCGCCAACACGCGATTCGAGAACCAGTAGTCGGCCGCGGCGGCGATGATGATCCGGTGCCGTCGTGCCCGAGGGAGCGCGAGCAGCACCGTCATCGTGTCGACGTGGCTGGTGTGGTTCGCGGCGAACACGGCCGGGCCGGCCAGCCGCTCCACGTGCGCGGCGCCGACCACGGTGGCGGGGGCGAGCATGGCTCGAAGACCGCGCAACACCACCTCCACGTAGAACCCTCGAAGGACCCGAGCCACCGGTCCGGTCGGCGAGACGGTGGTACTCGCCGCCTTGCTGGGCGACGCGGATGCGCGGACCCGGTCGGGCGCCGGATCGGCAGCGACGGTGAGGTCGGACGGTTTGGCGTCGCCGGCTGTGGTGGGTTTGGTCGGATCGGCAGGGTCGGGCATCTCGCTCACGTGACCCGCCCGATCGGCGGAGGAATTGCCCATGGGACCGGAGTGCGGTCCCATGTGAGAATGAGTGCATCCCGGCCCGGTGCCAACTGCTCACTCACAGCTTCCGGACGGGATCCTTTCGCCCCCATCGCCTCGGCGGTGGGGGCGATGTTCGTCATCGGCCCCGCCGTGCGTGTCGGGCGAGCGCCAGGCGAACCACCTCGTCGAGCAGGCCGCGATACGAGAGTCCCGAGGCCTGCCACAACAGGGGGAACATCGAGACCGGCGTGCAGCCGGGCATCGTGTTCACCTCGTTGACGAGCAGTCCTCGACCGGTCTCCTCGTAGAAGAAGTCGACCCGGGCGAGCACCTCGGCGCGAACGGCGCGGTACGCGGCCAGCGCGAGCTCGGCGACCTCGTCGGCCACACCGGCGGGCAGGGCGGCGGGGATCACCAACTTGGCCGTGCCGTCGCGGTACTTGTCCTCGTAGTCGTAGAACTCGGCACCCGGGATGATCTCACCCGGCACCGAGGCGCGGGGCGTCTCGTTGCCGAGCACGCCGACCTCGATCTCGCGGGCGGCGACGAACTCCTCGAACACGACGGTCTCGTCGTAGCCGAGGGCGAGCTCGACCGCTCGTTCCAGCTCGGCCCGGTCGTGTGCCTTGCTGACCCCGATCGAGCTGCCCATGTTCGACGGCTTGACGAAGAGGGGGAAGCCGAGATCGGCGCTGATGTCGTCGAGGGCCGCTTCGTCACCGGTCAGATCCCATGCGGCCCCCGCGCGGTGGCGAGCCTGGGGGAGGCCGCGGTGGGCGAGCATCTCCTTGGCTGCGGCCTTGTCCATCGCGAGTGCGGACCCGAGCACACCGGAGCCGACGTAGGCGACGCCGGCCAGCTCGAGCATCCCCTGGATCGTCCCGTCCTCACCGTTCGGCCCGTGGAGCACCGGGAACACGACGGTCGGGAGCCCGTCGCGGTTCGAGTGGAGCTCGGGCAGCAGATCGATGGGCTCGCCGGTGGGTGACAGCGCCGTCGGCAGCTCGTCGGCGGCGCCCCGGCCGAGCATCAGCTGCGCGTCCGACGCAAGCACCCACTCGCCGTCGCGACGGATTCCCACCGGCACGATCTCGTAACGGTCCGGATCGAGCGCGGACACGACCTCGCGGGCTGACACGCACGAGACGTCGTGCTCGGCCGACACACCACCGAACACGACCACCAGCCGGATCCGGTCGGGCAGGCCCGCGGAGGACGAGTCGTCAGAAGGGCCCACGGGGGCAGCCTAGAAGCCTTCGCCGGTCCCGCCGACACGAGCGCCGTCGGGGGTGTGCAGTGCAGCGAGGCCCTCCTGCCAGACTCGACACCGTGCGTGTGTCGTTGCGCGAGCTCGCCGCCGGGATCGGCGGATCCGTCGTCGGTGACGGCGGGGTGGTCGTCGACGGCGCATCCGTGGACTCGCGGACGTTGTCCGCCGGCCAGTTGTTCGTGGCGGTGGTCGCCGATCGCGACGGCCATGACTTCGTGCGCGCCGCCGCCGGATCGGGTGCCGCTGCGGCGCTCGTGTCGCAGCCGTTGCCCGACGTGACGATCCCGCAGGTCGTGGTCGACGACACCGAACGCGCACTGCTCGCCGCGGGCCGCCTCGCCCGCGACCGTCTGCCCGCGCCGGTGGTCGCGATCACCGGTTCGGTGGGCAAGACGACCAGCAAGGACCTCGCGGCGTCGGTGCTCGCCCAGCAGTACGTCACCGCGGCGAGCGAGCGGTCCTTCAACAACGAGCTGGGGGTTCCCATCACGCTGTTGGGCGCTCCTGACGGCACCACCGCCACGGTGGTGGAGATGGGTGCGAGAGGACTGGGGCACATCCGGGCGTTGTGCGAGGTCACGCGGCCGACGATCGGTGTGGTCACCGTCGTCGCCGCGGCCCACACCGAGCTCTTCGGATCCATCGACGACATCGCCACCGCCAAGGGCGAGCTCGTCGAGGCGCTGGGATCGTCGGACACGGCCGTGCTCAACACCGACGACCGGCGCGTGGCCGCGATGTCGCAGCGCAGCTCCGCCCGCGTCCTGCGATTCGGAACCGGCGGCGACGTCCGCGCCGAGGGGATCGAGCTCGGCGCCGACCTGTATCCGCGGTTCCGCCTCGTCACGCCCGATGGGTCGGTCGAGGTGCGACTCGGTGTGGCCGGGCGCCACAACGTCACCAACGCCTTGGCGGCCGCCTCGATCGGCGTCGCTGCAGGCGTCGGCCTCGACCACATCGCCACCGGACTGGCCCACGCGTCCATCTCGCCGTGGCGAATGGAGGTGCGGCGCCTCGAGTCGGGCGCGACCCTGCTGAACGACGCCTACAACGCCAATCCGACCTCCATGGCCGCGGCGTTGCATGCGCTCGCCGAGCTCGACGCCGAGAGGAGGATCGCCGTCCTGGGCCCCATGGCCGAGCTGGGAGCCGACGCCGCCCGGGCCCACGCCGAGGTGGCCGCGCTCGCTCGGACGCTCGACATCGAGATCATGGCGATGGGCACCGACGCCTACGGGTCACCGCAGTTCGAGCTCGACGATGGCGGTGTCGAGGCGGTGGCCGATCGGCTCGAGGCCGGCGACGCGACCCTCGCCGTGCTGGTGAAGGCCAGCCGCATGGCGGGTCTGGAGCGGGTGGTGGAACGACTCCTCGACCCGTGATCGACGGCGGGTGATCGCCGCCGGCCGGCTCACTCCTGGAGCAGGGTCGTCTCGGGCGGCGCGATCGGGCCGGTGTCGTCGGGGATTCGCAGGTCCGCGTAGAACGCCAGCGCCAGGGCGACGCCACCGCCGAACAAGAACACCGACGGCAGGCCGACGGCGTCGATGATGCCTCCGCCGATGAGGCTCCCGAGGGGAACGAGGCCTGCCCACGCCATCATCCAGAGGCCCATGACGCGGCCTCGGACCTTGTCGTCGACTCGTTCCTGGAGGATGGTCGACAGGGCCGTGATGACGATGAAATAGAACCACCCGGTGGCGAACGCGGCGAAGTAGGCGGGGCCGGGACGGTGCTGGACCGACAAGGCGCCGAGCGAGAAGGCGAATCCGACCAAGGCGACACGGGTCAGCAACGGGCGCGAGACCCGCGCGAGCACGGTCCCCACCGCGATCGCGCCGAGTGCCGCGCCGAGGCCGAATGTGGAGAAGAGCAGCGTGAAGGTGTGCTCGTCGCCGCCCAGGTCGCCGAGGGCGAAGGGATGCATCTGGTAGACGAAGATCAGCGAGCACAGGGAGAACAGCGACACCGTGACCAGCACGCGGGTGATCACCCTGTCGGCCCGCACGGCGGTGAGACCGACGCGCAGCCGGGCGAGCGGTGACTCGTGGTCGGTCGCCTTCGGCTTCGAGTCGAACGGCACGATGGCGATCGCCGCGATGACGAACATGTAGGTGAGCGCGTTCACGGCGAAGATCAGTGAGGCGTGGTCGACGCCGATCAGCAAGCCGGCGGCCAGCGGGCCGACGACGCGCGACGCGTTCATCTGCGCGGAATTGAGCGAGATGGCGCCGGGTAGGTCGCGGCGGCCCACCAGCGCGGGCAAGGTCGCGGCCGAGGCCGGGCCCGCGCAGGCTCCGGCGATGCCGATGACCGCGACCAGGCCGACGATCGCGGCCATCGACGGCTCGTCGGCGAGCGCCACCCACGCCAGGGCAAGCGAGACGAGTGTCTGGACCGCGGCGGCAGTGATGAGGAGGCGCTTGCGGTCGAAGGTGTCGGCGAGCACGCCGGCGATGGGTGAGAGCAACAGCATGGGACCGAGCTGGGCGAAGGTCACCACGCCGATGAACACCGACTTCCCGGTCAGCTGATCAGCCAGGGCGCCGAGGGTGAAGTTCTGCATCCAGGTGCCAACGTTCGACGCGAATGTGCCGATGTACACCCAGCGGAACGCAAAGTGCGACAGGGCGGCCGCGGGGGAGCCGGGCCGGAACCGGGTGTTCTGCACCTCGAGCCCGAGGGCATCGACGGGAGGAGGGCTCGGTGGCATCGTCGAGCGAGGCTACCGACCGGTCCCGTCGAGGCTCGAACCGGTTCGGGGCCTTCGGTGGCCGGTTCGCCCGGTCGTAGGCTCGAAAGGTGAGCGGGTCGCCCCAGAACCACTACCAGGCGATGGGCCTGGGTCGTGGCGCGACGCCGACCGAGATCCGCGAGGCCTACCTCCGCCTGGCCCGCACGTTGCACCCCGATCGGTTCATGGACGCGAGCCCGACCGAGCAACGCCTCGCCGAGCGCCGCATGCGGGAGGTGAATGCCGCCTGGGCAGTGCTCGGCAAGCCCGACCGGCGACGTGAGTACGACGTGTCGCTGGAGCCTCCCCGGCCGACACCGCCCCGGCCGGCCGCGAGCCGACCGTCTGACAGCGGCCCGCGGGACGATCCCGACGAGGACGAGTTCGGCACGGAGCCGTTCGATCCAGCCGACGACGTCGAGCTCTCGCCCCTCGCCGCGTTCCTCCTCCGCCGGGGGCCGATCATCGTGTTCGTGTTCGTCCTGCTCGGTCTGTTCATCGGTACGGCCTACGCAGGAGGTCGCCGTGACCAGGAGCGGCTCGACTCGGTCACCACCACCACGTGGTGTCGTCCGGCCGAGTCGAGCTCGTGCTGATCGGGCAACATGGGGGCCACCGAGTGGCAGGGAAGGGTGCAGATGAGGGTCGAAGGGCTCGATCACGCGGTGCTGGTCGTGAGCGACGTCGAACGATCGGTCACCTGGTATCGAGATCTGCTGGGTGTCGACGTCGAGCGGTTGGAGGAGTGGCGTGACGGTGGCGCCGCGTTCGTGTCGCTTCGCATCGACCCGACGACGATCATCGATCTCTTCCAAGGAGCGCCGGAGGGCGGCGCCATCTCGCACCTGGCGTTGGTCGTCTCCGACGTCGATCTCGCTGAGGTCGCCAACCGGGCCGAGCTCGATGTCGAGATGGGCCCACTGTCCCTGTGGGGAGCGCAGGGTGAGGGCTCGGGTGTCTACCTGAAGGACCCGGACGGCAACCGCGTCGAGCTGCGCACGTACGGCTGAGGCACGGGTCGGACGGGCGATCCGTCTGGCCGGGGGAGGAGGGGCCCGCGCTACTCTTGTCGCTCCCTCACGGGCGATTAGCTCAGTTGGTTAGAGCGCTGCCTTCACACGGCAGAGGTCGGCAGTTCGAGTCTGCCATCGCCCACTTCCC
>DATEEV010000272.1:0-3181 GCA_035281005.1 Microthrixaceae bacterium
GCTGGACCGCAGCTCGTGGCCGGACATGAAGCAACGCGTCGCCTCGGTGATCCGCACCAGGACCCGCGACGAGTGGTGCGAGCTGTTGGAGGGCACCGACGTGTGCTTCGCGCCCGTGCTCGAGCCGACCGAGGCGCCGGACCACCCGCACCTGCGCGAACGACAGACGTTCATCGAGGTGGGCGGGGTGGTGCAGCCCGCGCCGGCGCCCCGTTTCGATCGCACCCCGCCGGCAGCAGGCGGCCCACCACCGGCGCCGGGCGAGCACACCGACGAGGCCTTGGCCGACTGGGGATTGGACCGGGCTGAGCTCGATGAGCTCCACGCCGCGGGGGCGATTCGCCAGCGAACCACTGGCGTCTGAATCGCCTCCTGTGATAAGTAAACGCTCATGCACATTGGCCTCGGACTCCAGATGGCGAACCTCGACCGCAAGGTCAGCGACGCCGACGTGTACCGCCTCGAGCTGGGTCTCGCCGCTCGCGCCGAGGGCGCGGGCTTCGATTCGGTCTGGGTGTCGGAGCACCACTTCTCCGATTACCAGCTGACCTCGCAGCAATCGATGGTCCTGTCGTGGCTCGCAGGGCAGACGACCCGGCTCAAGCTGGGGACCTTCGTGACGGTGCTTCCCTGGAACGATCCGGCCCGGGTGGCAGAGTCGTTCTCGGTGCTCGACCACATGTCCGGCGGACGGGCGATCCTCGGCCTGGGCCGTGGCCTCGGTCAGAAGGAGTTCGTCGGGTTCCGCGTCCCGATGGGCGAATCGCGGCAGCGCTTCACCGAGTACAGCGAGGCCCTCCTCGAGGCGCTCGAGACGGGCGTCCTCGAGTACGACGGCGAGCTCTACCAGCAGCCCCGCGTCGAGATCCGCCCCGAGCCCCTCGCCAGCTTTCGCGGTCGGACGTTCGCTTCCGCGGTGTCGCCGGAGTCGATGGAGATCATGGCGCGCATGGGCGTCGGCCTCCTCGTGATCGCACAGAAGCCGTGGGAGACCACCGAGGCCGAGCTCGAGGCGTACCGCACCCGGTTCCGTGAGCTCAACGGCGCCGAGGCTCCGAAGCCGGTGCTGGTCATCGTGGCCGGTGTGAGCAAGGACCCCGAGACGGTCGAGCGGATGCGCGACACCTACCTGCAGCGGTGGGCCCGCTCCACGGTCGAGCACTACGAGTTCGACAACGTCGGCTTCGCGGACATCCCCGGCTACGAGTACTACGGGGCGCTCGCCAACAACATCGCCAAGCACGGCGTCGATCGCTTCAACGGCTTCCTCGCCGACCTCCAGGTGTGGGGCACGCCCGAGCAGGTGACCGAGAAGCTCCTGAGCTACGTCGAGCGAACCGACGCCGGCGGTCTCGTCTGCCCGCTCGTGTTCGGCGGCATGCCGGCCGACGTCGCGGAGACCTCCTTCCAGCTGTTCGCCGACGAGGTCCTCCCCGAGCTGCAGCGCCACGACGTCGGGGGCGAGATCGGTGTCACATACGGGTCGGCCGAAGCCGCCGTCGCCTAGCACCACCCAGCAGCTCCCGATGACCGAGATGTGCGAGGGACGCGTCGGTGTGATCACCGGCGCGGGACGCGGCATCGGCCGGGCATACGCCGAGGCCCTCGTCGCCTCCGGCGCGCGAGTCGTGGTCAACGACGTTGACGAGGCGGTGGCCGCCGACGCCGTTGACGCGCTCGTGGCCGCCGGTGGCGACGCCGTCGCACACGTGGGCGACGTGTCGAGCGCCGCGGGCGCGGAAGGTCTCGTCCAGACGGCACTGGAACGATGGGGCAGGCTCGACGTCGCGCTGAACAACGCCGGCATCTCACGCGACCGGATGCTCGTGAACCTGTCGGAGTCCGACTGGGACGACGTGATCCGAGTCCACCTCAAGAGCACGTTCCTGGTGACCCAGCGCGCCGCCCAGCACTGGCGTGAGGTGTCCAAATCGGGCGAGCCCGTCGACGCACGAGTGATCAACACGGTGTCGGCGGTCGGGCTGTACGGCCACGTCGGTCAGTCCAACTACGCCGCCGCCAAGGGCGCGATCGCGGCCTTCACCGTCACCACCGCGCTCGAGCTCGGACGCTACGGCGTGACGGTGAACGCGGTCTGCCCGACGGCCTTGACCGACATGACCGCGGACGTGCTCGGCGACAGCGAGGACGCCCGGTCGGGTGTGCTCGACCCCTCGTGGGTGGCCCCGGCGGTGGTGTGGCTCGCCTCGGGGCAATCGGCCGACGTCACTGGGCGGGTCATCGTCGCATCCGGACGACGCCTGGCGATCGCCGAGGGGTGGCATCGCGGGCCCACCGCCGAACCCGTCGGTGACCCCGCGGAGGTCGACACAGTGATGCGTCGGCTGCTGGCGGACGCTGCACCCAACGCGGACGACCAGGGCGCCATCCCGGACCAGCCGTCGATCTGAGCTGCTCTGCCCTGACTCGAGTCGGCCGGGGCTGACTCGACCCGGCTGGAGCCGGTCGTCAGCCGAAGTCCATCCCGTCGAGCTCGGCGGCCGGCTCGATGTCGGGAAGGCGCAGCATCCGGAAGCCGTTGGCGAGGCCGAGCACCCCCGCGACGAGGGGCACGATCAGGGCGAGCTGCAGCGCGAGGGGACGGGCCTCGTCGTTGATCCGGAGGATCTCGTCCTGCACATCGGCCGGCTGGCCCTCGAGGATGCCCTCGAGCTTCGTGTTGCTCATCAGCTCGGCGTCGTCCTCCAGCGCCTGGGCCACCTGTTGCTGTTCGGCGGGGTCGAGGACGGTGCTCGACTCGGCCATGTCGGTGAAGATGATCGACAGCGAGGCCAGCATGATCCCACCGGCCATGGCGAGGCCGAACGAGAGACCGAACGAACCGGACGCGGAGTTGACCGACGCCGCCTCGCTCACCCGTTCCGCGCTGACCGGCGCGAGCGTGTAGTTGTTGAGCTGGGAGAGCATCAAGCCCCAGCCGACGCCCATGACGGCGAGTGGTGCGATGAGGGTCCATCCCGAATCGGCGCTCGGGACGAGGAAGATCAGCACGGCGAGGCCCACGGCGAGCAGTGCGAAGCCGGCCCGGATGATGCTGGCAGGGCGACGACCGCCGGACTTGCGGGCCGCGAGTATCGTCACCCCGAACATCGTCAGCGACAGCGGTGCCATCGCCAGGCCGGCCTCCATGGCGTTGTACTCGAGCACCATCTGCAGGAAG
>DATEEV010000273.1:0-8350 GCA_035281005.1 Microthrixaceae bacterium
AGGAAGGCGGCCATGCTGAGCAGGAACTCCGTGGGGCGCACCCGCCGGAGGCGCAGCGTCTCGGGGATGTCCGCCAGTGACAGAGAGGCCGCGATCACCACGGCCGCGAGGGTGGGCTGGGGGAGGTCGCGCAGCAGACCAGGGAAGAACAGCAGGATCACTGCGATCGAGACGGCTCCGACCACCCCGGTCAGCTGACTCTTCGCGCCCGCCTGCTCGGCAACCGCCGTGCGCGATCCGCTCGTGCTCACGGGGAAGCCCTGAAACACCCCCGCGGCGAGGTTCGCGGCACCGATGCCGATCATCTCGCGTCGGCCGTCGACCTCGTCGCCGGCCCGCGCCGCGAACGACGACGCGGTCGAGATCGTGTCGGCCAACGAGACGATCGCGATGCCGAGCGCGCCCCCGATCAGCGACGCCATGTCGGAGAGGCGGATGTCGGGGACCGTGAACGGAGGAAACCCCTGGGGCAACGTGCCGACGACCGAGACGCCCCGGTCGGCCAGGTCGAACGCGATGGAGCCGACGATCGACACGACCACGGCGATCAGCACCGCGGGCACCTTCGGGAGCCAGTGCTGGAGGCCGAGGATCAGCGCGAGGCCGATCAGGCCGATCGCGAGCGCGGCCGTCACCGTCTGACCGTCGATCACCCCGTCGACGAAGCGCCTCGTCTCCTCGATGAAGTCGTCGCCCTCGATCGAGAACCCGAACAGCTTCGGGAGCTGGCCGACGAGGATGGTCACGGCCAGGCCGTTCATGTACCCGATGATCGTGGGCTTCGAGATCAGGTCGGCGATGAAGCCCAGCCGGGCGATGCCCGCCGCAGTGATGATCACCCCCACGAGCAGCGCGAGCGCCGACGCGAGGGCGACGGCGCGTCCGGGGTCACCACCGGCGGCGACGAGCGGCAGGATCGTCGCCGCGATCATCGGACCGAGCGACGAGTCCGGTCCGAGCACGAGGATCTTCGACGGCCCGAAGATCGCGTAGGCCAGCAGACAGAGGATCGAGGTGTAGAGGCCGGTGATGGGAGGAAGCCCGGCGAGCTCCGCATAGGCCATCCCCTGGGGAACCAGCAGCGCGGTCAGCACGAGGCCGGCGACGATGTCGCTCCGAAGCCATGCCGCGCGGTACGACGTCAACGCCGACACCCCGGGAGCCGCCTCGATCCACCACCGCCGTCGGTCGCTCATCGACCGGTGAGTCTTGCGCGGTGCAACCCCTGGTTGTGTCCGAACGACCTACCGTGCGTTGCGCGACTCCGGCGCGCGCAGGGCAGGCTTGAGCCGTGGCAGCGCAGGACGGACTCGTCGACGGGGTACCCGCGCCGGAGCTGGTGGCCCTGCTGTCGATGCCGCCGGAGGAGTTCGTGACCGCCCGAGCGGCGAGGGTGAAGGAGCTCCGCGGCGAAGGTCAGCGCGAGGTGGCCGCGGCGTTGGCGAAGGTGCGCAAGCCGTTGCGGCTGGTGTGGACCATCGGAGAGATCGCCCGCCGCGATCCGGAGCTTGCGGCGGAGTCGGTCGACGCCGCCGAGGAAGCCGGCGAGGCGATGGTCGGCCAGGGCGACGTGCGCGCAGCGTTCTCCCAGCTCCGCGACGTCGTCGCCCGAATGTCGGAGGCGGGCAGGGCGATCGACCCGACCGTCGACCGTGCCGGCCTCGAGCTCGCGTTGCGACAGGTCCTCTCCGATCCGACAGCGCGGACATCGTGGGCCGAAGGGCGGCTGCTGGTACTGCCGGACGAGGCGGTGTCGACCGGGGACGAGCTGGCGCCCCGCCGGGCTCGGCGCGACGCGAACCGCAGGGAAGCGCGAGCGGAGCGAAGCGAAGCCCCGAAACCGACCGCGGCGGAGCAACGGGCTCGTGACCGAGCTCGATCTCGGCTCGCCGATTCACAGGCGAGGGTCGACGCGGCGCGGACCGACCACGATGCAGCAACCGTCGCCTGGCGTGAGGCGACGGACCGGCTCGCCGACGCCCAGGCCGAGGAGGCGAAGGCGCGACGAGCCATCGACACGTCCACGAAGGCACTCGAGGGAGCCGAGCATCGTCGTGCCGAGGCTCAGGCCACCCTCGACGCGCTCGACGCGGACTGATGCCGCGTTGCCGTGGGCGGCGATGCGGTCGACAACTCTCAGGTCGAGATCGTTGATGCCCGGCGTCTGGTCAGCAGTGGTGAACTGACCGACGTCAGCCCGTGCGCGGGTGTGCGTTCGGCCCGGTGACCAGCCAGTCCGTGGCCCACGACTGCGACGCTCCTTCGCAGGGCGTCTGGCCGTGCGAGCCGAGCAGGTACCCGGTGAAGGACTGCGACACGCAGTCCGCCCAGCGTTCGACCGCTGGGTTCCCGGACTTCGGCCAGCCGGCGGGGGCCGCACCGAGCTCGGCCTGGGTGCCGTACCCGAACGCGACGTGGTGGCCGAACTCGTGGGCCATGATCGCCTCCAGGCGTGACCAGTCACCGGAGGCGTGCGCAGAACCGACCTCGAGACGACCGTCGGTGTACGACCATGACGACGATCCCGAGATGACCGACACCTTCACCGGGACCGCCCCACGCCAGGCGCCGGACACCCCCTGATTGAGCGCGGCCGAGGCGCGAGTCGTCAGGTCGGCAGTACCAGGGTCTCCCCCGCCCTGCCCGGCGAGGATCGGCGATGTCGCCGCGACGAACTGGCTCGGCTCCGCCGCCGGAGGCGGCGGTGGTGGCGGGGGCGGCGGCGGCAGTGGGGCGATCGTCGTGGTGGTGGTGGGAGGCGGCAGCGCTCCCGTCGTGAAGGGAAGCGGCGCGTCGGTGGCGACCACGCCGACCGCCGGGTCCCATCGTCCCCATCCGGAGTCGAGCGCCGGGTCCACCGTCGAGAACGCCAGCTCGCTGAACGCGGCTCCACCCTGGTCATGGAGTCGCTGCAGCGTCGTCTGGGTGGCGGCATCGGCATCTCCACCCGCCAGTCGGTCACGAACCGCGGGCACGACGATGAACACCACGTCGGCGCCGGTCGTGCGGGAGCGGACCGTTTGCTCGCCCGACGACCCGAGCGGGGTGCCGTAGAGCAGGTCCACGAGCTGGCGCGGGAACGCTCCTCTCGTCATGCATTCGCCGCCGGGCTCGGTCTTGGACAGCGACGGCACCGCAGGGTCGAGGCCGTCGAGGGTCCCGCCGCCGGCGATGTGATCGCGCACCGCTTGGGCCTGGGCGGCGTCGACCGCGATCGCGGCGCCGCACACCCGGTCCGCAACCTCGGGATGATCAGTGAGGATCTGGGAGTGGAGCTCAGGTGAGGCGGGGTCGATCTCGCGCAGCCACTGGTCGAGTGTCCCGTAGGCGGCGAGGCCGGTGGCGGTCTCCTCGAGAGCCTCGCGGCCCATCTCCTCGACCTCGTCGACGATCACCTCAGCTGACTCGGGAAGCTCGTCGTTGCGCAGGGACTCGGTCGCTTCCTCGACCGCCGAGTCCGGGACCTCGACCTCCTGCCGCGCGAGCTCCGCGTCGACCACGGCACGGTCGATCAGCCACGTGAGGACGCGACGTCCGGCTTCGGTCTGGGACAGGTCGTCCTCGTCCTCGCCGGGCACGGGCGCGCCGATGAAGCCGAGGAACCCTTCGTCGGCGGCGAGGGACGCGACGTCGTCCTCGAAGATCGGCGTGTCACGAACGGTCGCGACGGGTTGGCCCTCGTCGCCCGTGGCGTCGTCACCATTGTCGTCGGAGCAAGCGGTGACAACGCCGGCGAGCAGGATGCCCGCCGCGACGCACCACCGCACGGACCGAACCTGGAGTCTGGACCGATGGGCCATCGGCCGAGGCTACGCCGCGACGAGTTCGAAGTCGTCGAGATCGGGGTGAGCCATGACTTCGCGAAAGCGACCGAAGGTCCACGGCCACGCGGCGGGGATGCCTCGGTCGTCGAGATACCAGCTCCGGCACCCCGTCACCCAGACGGTCCGCTGCGCGGCGTCGATGCGTTCGGCCTCGAAGCGCGTTGCCGCTTCGGCGGTGGCGGTGATCTCGGCACATTCGCCGGATTGAAGCCGCTCGAGGAGGGGCAGCAGGTAGTTCATCTGGAGCTCGGCGACCTCGATGAGGGAGAAGTTGCCCACCGGCCCGTTGGGCCCGTTCAGGAGAAAGAGGTTGGGGAACCGCGGGATCGACATGCCGAGGTAGGCGGATGGGCGCTCAGCCCAGACCTCGTCGAGGGTCACGCCGTCGCGGCCGATCACCTCGATCGGCCGCAGGAAGCGGTCGACGCGGAAGCCGGTGGCGAGCACCAGGACGTCCAGCTCGTGCAGCGAGCCGTCCGCGGTCCGCAGCCCGCCGGGTTCCGCGGCGACGATCGACTCGGTGACGAGACGGGCGCTGGGCTGCTGGATCGCCTCGTAGAAACTTGGAGACACGATCAGTCGCTTGCACGCCACGCGGTAGTCGGGCCGCAGCCGCTCCCGGAGCTCGCGGTCGGCGACACTGTGGTCGAGGTTGGACCGGCACAGCTCCTCGAGGACGCGGAGCTGGGGCGAGCCGGCGTCGACGACGACGTCGGCGAAGGTGTCCTCGAAGATCCGGGCGTAGTGCGCCCGCAGCTCCGAGATGGCGTGCGGGTCCGCCTCGAACCGCCGCCGCTCCTCGTCCTCGATGGGAGGGTTGGGAACGGACAGGATCCACTGCGCGGTGCGCTGGAAGAGCCGGAGCTCGGCGACCTGATCGACGATGGCAGTCACGACCTGCACCGCGCTCGAGCCGGTCCCGACCACGCCGACGCGGCGACCGTCGAGCGGCACGGAGTGGTCCCAGCGGGCGGTGTGGAAGCACGGTCCGCCGAACCGTGCGAGGCCGTCGATGTCGGGATACGACGGGTGGTGCAGCACGCCGGTGGCGGCGATGACGACGTCGGCCCGGTCGCGCTCGCCGCTGCCGAGCTCGATGTCCCAGGCACCCTCGGTGAAGGTGAGGCTGCGCACCTCGGTGCCGTAGCGGATGATCTCGGCGATGCCGTGGCGCTGGGCGACGTCCTCGATGTAGGCCCGGATCTCGTCGCCGGGCGAGAACACGTGGCTCCAGTTCGGGTTCGGGGCGAAGGAGTAGCTGTAGAGGTGCGACGGCACGTCGCAGCTCACCCCGGGATAGGTGTTCTCCAGCCACGTCCCGCCGAGCCGGTCGTTCTTCTCGTAGACGGTCACGTCAGCGATTCCGGCGGCCCGCAGCCGGATCGCGGCCAACACCCCGGCCACTCCGGCACCGACGACCACCACCCGGAATCGTGATTCCCGTGACCTTGATTGACGCATCAGTCAGAATAGGTACGGGGCAGATCGTCCCGTCAAGGAGTGACCCATGCCCACCCGACCCCTGGCCCGCTCGTGACGTCCAGCCGGGCACTCGTCCTGGAGGCGCCCCGCCGGCTGGTGGAGCGCGAGTTCCCCCTGCCGGAGGTCGGGCCCGACGACGGCCTGTTGCGCGTCACCGCCTGCGGTCTCTGCGGCACCGACCACGAGCAGTACGTGGGCGCCCTTCCCGCCGGGTTCGCGTTCGTCCCGGGCCACGAGTCCGTCGGGGTCGTCGAGGCCGTGGGGGAACGAGCGGCGGAGCGCTGGGGAGTGTCGGTCGGTGACTGCGTGGCGGTCGAGGTCTTCCAGTCGTGTGGCCACTGTGCCGAGTGCACCGCCGGGCTCTACCGGCGATGTGTCCGCCACGGCCTGGGCGACATGTATGGCTTCATCGACGCCGACCGTGCCCCCGGCCTGTGGGGTGGCTATGCCGAGCACCAGTACCTCGCGCCCGATTCGATGCTGCTGCCCGTCCCTCACGGGCTCGACCCCGTCGTCGCCACGTTGTTCAACCCGCTCGGTGCCGGGATCCGCTGGGCCGTCACGGTTCCCGAGACCAAGCCGGGCGACGTGGTCGTCGTGCTCGGCCCCGGAGTGCGCGGTCTGTCGGCCTGCGTCGCTGCCAAGGAAGCGGGTGCCCAGTTCGTGCTCGTGACCGGCGTCGGCCCCCGCGACGACGAGCGGCTCGCCCTCGCCTCGTCGTTCGGTGCCGACCTCGCCGTCGACGTCAGCGAGACCGACCCCGTACGGGCACTGCGCGACGCGACGGGCCGGTTGGCCGATGTCGTCGTGGACGTGACCGCCAAGGCGCCCGCCGCACTCGCCCAGGCGGTCGCGTTGGCTCGCAGCGGCGGCACGATCGTGCTCGCCGGTACCCGGGGGTCGCCGGACACGCCCGGTTTCTGGCCTGACCTCGTCGTCTACAAGGAGCTCCGCATCCTCGGTGCGCTCGGGGTCGACGCACCGGCCTACCGCGCGGCCCTCGATCTGCTCGCCGCCGGCCGGTACCCGTTCGCCGATCTCCCCCGCGCCTGTGTCGACCTCGACGGCGCCGAGCACCTCATCGCCACCTTGGCAGGCGAGACCGACGATCGAGCGCCGGTGCACGGGGTGGTGACGCCATGACCGGGCCGCGGATCCCGATGTTGGACCCGCACGCGGCCAAGGCTGCCGCCGCGGTCTCCGGGGTTCCCGACATCGCCGCGGAGCTGAACGTGTTCCGCGTGTGGCTGCACCACCCGAAACTCGCACGCTGGTTGTCGGACCTGTTGATGGGGCTGCTCTGGGAAGGCAGTC
Organism: Microthrixaceae bacterium; assembly: GCA_035281005.1. Classification (GTDB taxonomy): domain Bacteria; phylum Actinomycetota; class Acidimicrobiia; order Acidimicrobiales; family Microtrichaceae; genus DATEEV01. The sequence continues at coordinate 6,621 of DATEEV010000273.1, forward strand.
TCGACGCCCGCCTTCGCGAGCTGGTCATCATGCGGTTGGGCTGGGCCACGAACTCCGAATACGAATGGGCCCAGCACTGGCGCATCGCCACCGGACTGGGCATCGACGAGGACGAGCTCCTCGCGGTGCGTGACTGGCAGGTCCACGACGGGTTCGGTCCCGCCGAGCGGGCGGTGCTCGCCGCCACCGACGAGATGGTCGCGGATGGCGCCATCAGCGCGACGACGTGGCAGGCGTGTGTGGACCACGTCAGCGCCGACGAGCAGGTGTTGCTGGAGCTGGTGAGTGCGATCGGTCTGTGGCGGATGGTGTCGGGCATCCTGCGCTCCCTCGAGGTCCCCGTCGAGGAGGGCGTCGCGGCGTGGCTCCCCGACGGCCAGGCGCCCGGTCAGCAGGACCGCTGATGGCGCCCAAGGCTCGACCGGCGCGCGGCGAGGAGGCCAAGGAGCAACGGCGCGATGACATCCTCACCGCCGCCAAGGCGGTGTTCGCCGAGCAGGGCTACCACGCCACGACCATCGCCGACGTCGCCCGGGCGGCCGGCATCTCCTACGGGTCGATCTACTGGTACTTCGACTCGAAGGAAGCGCTGTTCCACGCGCTGATGGACAATCAGGAGCAGGCGCTGCGCGCCCACATCGATCGCACCGTCGCCGAGCTCGGCGAGGGCATCGGCGGCGAGGCGCTCTTCCGCGACTCGGTCCGTGCCACCTTCGAGTTCTTCGAAGCCGACCGCGCCGTCGTGAAGCTCCTGTTCCGGGATTCGCTGGTCTTGGGCGACCGGTTCGACCGCCATCTTGCCGGCATCTACGAGGGCTTCATCGCCGACATCGAGAAGACGATCGCCACCGCGCAGTCCGCCGGCTACGTCATCGACGCCCCACCGCGGATGATCGCGTTCTCCGTGGCCGCGTTGATCGGCCAGCTCGCGCTGCGCCGCCTCGCCACCGACGACGGGCTCCCCGCCGACGTCGTGGCCGACTTCGTCGTCACTCTGCTGCTCGACGGTCTGCGACCGCGACAGCTCGACGGCTCGCGACCCAGGAGGAGCCAATGACAGTGGACCCGATGAGTGCCGACATCGAAGCCTTCCACGAGGAGGGCTGGTACATCGTTCCCGACCTGTTCAGTCCCGCCGAGTGCGACGAGATCGTCGCCCACGTCGAACAGGCGGTGTTCGAGCTCGCCCTCGGGGAGGCCGACGACGGGCCCCTGTCCTACCGGCCGATGATGCACCTCGTCAGCCCTGAGCTCACTGCCGTCGCGACCGACGCGCGTTGGGCATCGATCGTCATGCCGCTGCTCGGCACCGGCGACGCCCGGCTGTACTGGGAACAGGCCGTCGCCAAGCCACCCCAGGCTCGCACCGAGCTGCCATGGCACCAGGACAACGGGTACACACCGCTCGTGCCTGAGGAATACGTGACGTGCTGGCTCGCGCTCGACGACGCCACGATCGACAACGGCTGTCTGTGGGTGATCCCCGGCAGTCACCACCAGGGAACGGTCCGTCACCGCAACAGCGAGGGCCCGTTCCGCGTCGGCCACGACGGTGACCCTTCCGAGGGGATCCCCGTCCCGGTCGGACGCGGATCGGTGCTGGTGTTCTCGTCACTGATGATGCACCGGAGCGGACCGAACATCACCGATCGCGATCGCCGAGCATGGATCATCCAGTTCTGCGGTGCGGAAGCCCGGTCCGCGCTGTCGGGCCGTGTGCTCGACGATCG
>DATEEV010000274.1:0-5201 GCA_035281005.1 Microthrixaceae bacterium
GGAGATGAAGCTGGCGCGCCAGATCATCGACTCACTCGCCACCGATTGGAAACCCGAGCGGTACCACGACACCTACACCGAGGAGCTGCACGACCTGCTCGACAAGAAGGCCAAGGGCAAGGAGATCGTCGCCGAGCCCGCCGCGAGTGAGGACGAGGGCGCGAAGGTGCTAGACCTCATGGCCGCGCTCGAGGCGAGCGTGTCGTCCGCGAAGAGATCGAAGAAGACGGCACGGAAGGGGACGGCCCGGAAGGCGACAGCGCGCCCTGGAACGCGGACGGCGAAGAAGCGGGCACCCGCTCGCCGCAAGACGGCTCGCAGCGCGTAGCGTCGACGACCGATGGGGCGCTGTCCGGCATGAAGGGGGTTTCTGCCGGCGCGGTTCGGGGAACGACCACCCATGGCGATCGACGCTCCCTCGTCGCGTACTGAGGGCCCGGCCCCACCGAAGGACGACCTGCCCGACCTTCCGGCCTCCCGGCTCGACGACGTCCGTGACCGTGACGAATTGCGCCGCCGCTACTACGGGCTCATGCAGGAGCTGCGGGTCCTCCTGCCCGGTGTCCAGATCCTCGTCGCCTTCCTCCTCACGGCCCCGTTCGCCCAACGCTTCACCGAGCTCGATTCGACCGGCCGCACGATGTACGCCGTCGCCCTCGGTTCCGGGTGCACCGCCGTGCTCCTCTTCGTGACCCCTACGGCATTGCACCGGGTCGGCCGCCGCACCGCACGGAGCTCACGTCTGCAGTGGAGCATCAACCTCACGCGGGCAGGCCTCGCCGCGTTCGCGATCGCCCTGACCTCGTCGCTGATGGTGGTGGCACGGATCGTCTACTCCGACGCCGTCTCGATCGTCGTCGGGTGCGTGGCGGCGGCGGTGTTCGCCGTCGCGTGGCTCGTGTTCCCGATCGCGTCGTCGCACGACGACGACTGAGCGAGGCGCGTCGTGGCCGGGTCGCGCACCGCGGAGCAGCTCCGCACCTACCGGGCCAAGCGCGACTTCTCCCGCACGAAGGAGCCCGCCGGCGGTCGAGCCGAGCCGCCGGCTCCCGGAGCGGCGCCGCGGTTCGTCGTGCAGCGACATCGGGCCCGGCGCCTGCACTACGACCTGCGCTTCGAGATCGACGGGGTGCTGGTGAGCTTCGCGGTGCCGAAGGGGCCCTCGCTCGACCCCTCGGTCAAGCGGCTGGCGGTGCAGACCGAGGATCACCCGATCGAGTACTACGACTTCGAGGGGGTGATCCCGGCCGGCGAGTACGGGGGCGGCGACGTGATCGTGTGGGACTGGGGCACCTGGGAGCTCCACGCGGCCGACGATGCCGCGGCCGCGGTCGAGGCGGGCGAACTGCATGCCGACATGTACGGCGAGAAGTTGAAGGGTCGCCTGGTGCTGGTGCGGCGCGGCAAGGGCCACAGCCGCGGCGGGACCGGTCCGAAGTCGCAGTGGCTCTTGTTCCACAAGCACGACGAGGACGCGGTCGACGGGTGGGACCCCGAGGACCACCCCGAGTCGGTGCGCTCGGGGCGGACCAACGACGAGGTCGCGGCGGACCCCGACGCCCTCTGGGACTCGGACGCGCCGGCCGACCGGGCGCGGATCTCGCTGCGCTTCGAGGGGCCCGACCCCGACGAGCTCACCGCGCTCGACGAGCTCGGGGCGAAGGGCGCCTGGCGTCTCGGCGGGCGCGACCTGCGGCTCACGAACCTCGACAAGGTGCTGGCACCAGGCCGCGACGGTCCCGGCAAGGCGGACCGCGCCCCGATCACCAAGCGCGACCTCATCCGCTACCACGCCGACGCGGCGCCGCTGATGCTGCCGCACCTCGTGGATCGTCCCGTCAACCTGCATCGGTTCCCCGACGGTGTGACCAAGAAGGGGTTCTGGCACAAGGCGGTGCCCGACCATGCGCCCGACTGGATCCGGCGCTGGGAGTACCCCGACGCCGGCCCAGGCGAGACGCAGTGGTACTTCGTGGCCGATTCGACTGCGACGCTCGCCTGGCTGGCGAACTACGGGGCGATCGAGTTGCACCCGTGGACGTCGCGGTGCGACGACGCCCATCGCCCGACCGCGGCGCTGTTCGACATCGATCCCGGCACCGACACGACCTGGGACGACCTGGTGGTGCTGGCCCGCCTGCACCGCACCGCATTCGAGCACCTGGGCGTCGAGGCGTACCCGAAGGTGAGCGGCCAGCGCGGCATCCAGATCTGGGTGCCGATCGTGGCCGAGTACACGTTCGAGGAGACGGCCGCCTGGGTGGAGACCGTGTCGCGGTCGGTGGGTGGCGTGGTGCCCGAACTGGTGAGCTGGAAGTGGTCCAAGGCCGAGCGCGGCGGCAAGGCACGCCTCGACTACACGCAGAACGCGATCAACAAGACGCTGGTGGTGCCCTACGGGGCCCGGCCGGCGCCGGGCATGCCGGTCTCGGCGCCCATCACGTGGGACGAGCTCGACGACCCCGATCTGCGGCCGGACCGCTGGACGATCCGCACGATCCTCGACCGGGTCGACGAGGTCGGTGACCTGTGGGCAGGGTTCAGCCGAGCGGCACAGCGACTTCCCGAGCTCGAGCCCGGCTCGTCCGACTGATCGGCGTAGCCCGATACAGTCCCGACACCATGCGGTACCGCTTCGGGGCCCACACCCTCGACACCGCGACCCTGCAACTGCTCGACGCCACCACTGAGGTCGAGCTCGAGCCGCAGGCCCTCGCGGTGCTCACCCACCTGATCGAGCACCGCGACCGCGTCGTCGCCAAGGAGGAGCTGCTCGACGAGGTGTGGGGCAGTCGGTTCGTGTCGGAGTCCGCGCTGGCGACGCGTATCAAGCAGGTGCGTCAGGCCGTCGGCGACAGCGGTCGTGACCAGGCGGTCGTGCGCACCTTCCCCGGACAGGGCTATCGCTTCGTGGCCGATGTCGAAGTGCTCGACGACGCCCCGCGGCATGCTTCACCACCGGTCACCGACCGCGCTCCGCTCGCGACCTCGCCGCGAGTGCCAACCCGTTACGCGGAGGGCGACGGCGCGTCCATCGCCTATCAACGCTTCGGCGAGGGTCCCGATCTGGTGCTCATCACCGGCTACGCGACGAACGTCGAGGCGCAGTGGGAACACCCGATGATCGCCGACTTCCTCACTCGGCTCGGGCGCTTCGCCCGCGTCACGATCCTCGACAAGCGCGGCGTCGGCCTGTCCGACCGGGTGCCGCACGACTCGGTGCCGCCCCTCGAGACGCGCGCCGACGATCTGCTGGCCGTGATGAACTCCGAAGGAATCGAGCGCGCGACGGTGCTCGGCTCATCCGAGGGCGGTTCGCTGAGCGCCGTGTTCACCGCAAGTCATCCCCAGCGCGTGGAGCGGCTGATCCTGCACAACACCTGGGTGACGGGGCCCGAGTTCCCGCGTGCCGGCCGGTCCGACCTCGACTTCGTGTTGGAGAACTGGGGAACCGGCCTCGTGTACGGGGTGTTGAGCCCCGGTCTGGCCGCCGACGACGCCGGCCGCGAGATCCTGGCCCGCTACGAGCGGCAGTCCGCCACGCCGCGCACGGCGCGCCACCTCGCCGAGTTGATCGGCGAGATCGACATCGCCGGCATCCTCGACGCGATCTCGGTGCCGACCCTCGTGCTGCACCGTGTCGACGACCCCATCGTGCCGGTCGACCATGGTCGAAGGCTGGCCGCGGGCATCTCCGGCGCACGACTGATCGAGCTCGAGGGATCTGACCACTACCTGTTCTCCGGTGAGCCCACCTCCACGATCGCCGCGGTCCGGGACTTCATGGGGGGCCGCCGGGACGGTGCCGATGAGGTCGACGACCGGGTGCTGGCCACCGTGTTGTTCGTCGACGTGGTCGACTCGACCGGCACGGCTCAGTCGCTCGGGGACCGACGCTGGGTCGAGCAACTCGACCAATTCCTCTCGATCGCCCGGGCCGAGGTCGAGGGTGGCCGGGGGCATTTCGTGAACACCACGGGTGACGGGCTGGTGGCGACCTTCGACGGGCCCGGCCGGGCGGTGCGAACGGCGGCCGCTCTGCGCGACGCCGTGGCCGGGATGGGACTGGAGATCCGCGCCGGGTTGCACACCGCCGAGGTGCAGCGGCGCGGTGACGACATCGCCGGGATCGGCGTTCACATCGCCAGTCGGGTCGCTGCGGTGGCTGACCCGGGGGAGGTGTGGGTGTCGCGCACGGTCACCGATCTCGTGGCGGGCACCGGCCTTCGGTTCGACGCTCGCGGCGAGCACGAGCTCAAGGGCATCGATCAGCCCTGGATGCTCTACGCCGCGGTGAACTGAGCGGACGCTACGGCTTGGTGCCCACCACGCAGCGGGCCATCGCACCGAGGCGCAGCTTGCCGCCGGACTCGTGTTCGCGGGCCGCGCCGAGGACGTTGTCGGTGATGCGCGCTCGGGTCGCGTCGTCGACGCTGGCGAGGATCGCGACGACCGGGCCTGTCAGTTCGGTCACCATCGACCAGTACTGCTCGGCGCTGTCGGCGACGAGCTCCATGGGGACATCGCGCTCGCGCACGTCGGAGAACCCCGCGCCCTCGAAGAGCTCGGTCATGAATCCGGGGGCCGCGCACCGGAACATGCCGGGCCCATCGGGGTCGGGCGCGGGCATCTCCACCTCGGAGGAGATGGCTCCGCCCGGCAAGGTCGCCCACAGGTTCGACTCGGGGCCGGCCCAGACGACGGCCGCGGCGCGACCTCCCGGCCGCACCACGCGTGCGAACCCGGCGGCGGTCCGGGCGAGGTCGGGGAAGAACATGAACCCGAACCGGCAGCTCACGCTGTCGAAGCTCGCGTCGTCGAACGGGAGGTCGTCGGCGCTGGCCTCGCGGGTCTCGACGTTCGCGAGGCCCCGATCGGCGGCGAACCGAGCTGCGGCGGCCAACATCCCGGACGAGATGTCGGTGAGCACGACCCGGCCCTGGGGGGCGATCGATGCGATGGTGAGGCCGGGCTCGCCGGTGCCGGCGGCGACGTCGAGGTGTTGCTGATCGGGAGAGATGTCGAGGCTGTCGATGATCGCGTCGCCGGCGGGTCTGTTGATCGCCTGTACGAAGTCGTCCCACTTCTCCCACCCGGTGGAGAACGTGTCCCACAGCTCTCGCTGGGCGGTTCGGATCTGGTCGGCTGTGGTGGCCACGGCGCCTCCCTCATTCGTTGTGAGCGCATCGTACGGCCGGCTC
>DATEEV010000275.1:0-6907 GCA_035281005.1 Microthrixaceae bacterium
GCTCCATCACCCGGGCGAGCGCGGCCCGACCCCGTGCGATGCGGGAGCGGACCGTGCCGCCGGCGGTCCCGGTCACCTCGGCGATCTCTGCGTAGTCGAGGCCGCAGAGGTCGCGGAGCACGACCGGCACCCGGAACTCCAACGGCAGGGTGGCGAGTGCCGCATCGATGTCGAGGCGATCGGCGATGGCGTGACTCGGATCGGCCGTCGAACCGAGGGCCGGATCGACGGCGGCGAGGTCCACGGTCGGCCCGCGGCGGGCGCGCTTGCGGAGCTCGTCGAGGCAGGCATTGGTGGCGATGCGGTAGCACCAGGTCGAGAAGGCCGAGCGTCCGTCGAAACCGTCGAAGCCGCGCACGATCGCGATCAACGCCTGTTGGGTCGCGTCCTCGGTATCGTCGGGATCGGCCATCATCCGGCGACACAGCGCGGTCAGTCGTGGATACTGCCGCCGCAGCAGCCGCTCCATCGCGGCGGCGTCGCCGCCGCGCGCTGCGACGACGTCGACCGCGTCCGGGTTGGCGGTCTCGGCGTCGGTCGTGCCCGCATCGGAGCTCCGCGCGTCGGGCTTGGGATGCTCGCTCACTCGGCGGTGCCGACGACACGCATCTCGTTGACCGTCACGCGGTAGCGGCCTTCGCCGTCCCCGAGCTCGACGAACCAGACGAGCACGGTGGTCCCGGCCACACGGGCGAGGTCGACGCTCGCGTCGCCGGTGGCGTCGTCGATCGTCGCGACCGGCGATCCGGTCGGCGCTGCCGTCGGGGGGTCGCCGTCGTAGACGAACACCTGCGCGCTCCAGCCGGTCGCGTCGGAATCGATATCGAGTCGATCGAGGACGGCCGTCCGGTCGAGCTGCACCATGAGGCCCACGCCGGACTTCACCCCGAAGTCACGCTGCCGGTAGCGCTCGGATCGCCACGCGGTCTCGACGTTGCCGTCGTGGGTCAGCGGCGCGGTCGAGTCGTTCTCGCCGGGCCGTCCCTCGCCCTCGGGATCGAACGGGGTGACCGCCTGGATCGGGATCAGGCTCAGGTCGGCGGCGCTCTCGGGCGGGAGGCGGTCCTGGCGGTCGTCGGTGGTGTCGCGCACCAGTGCGGCGATCAACAGCAGCGCCCCGCCGATGAGGGCGACGAGCACGGTCGTGCCCAGCCAGCGCCGGTCCCGCGCCGGTCGAGCGGGCTTCGCGATCCCCGCGGGCTTCGCGATCCCCGCGGGCTTCGCCAGCCGCCCGGTGTCGGCACCGGGTTGTCGCGGCGGCCCGGTCGGGACGACCGCCGGAGAGCGCTGGGCGTGGATCTCGGCGTCGAGCGCGGCGCCCATCTCCGCCATCGACCCGTAGCGGTGGTCACGGGATCGGGCCAGCGAGCGCATCACACACGCGGAGAGCCCGGGCGTCACCTCGGCGACCAGCTCGGAGGGTGGCGTGGGTACCTGGTGCAAACGCGCGAGCGCGCGGGCCGTCTCGGAGTCGCCGGCGAACGGCAGTCGTCCGCACAGCATCTCGTAGAGCACGACACCGACCGCGAACTGGTCGGCGCGCCCGTCGACCGCCAGGCCCTCGATCTGTTCGGGTGACAGGTACCCCGCGGTGCCGATCATCGTCCCGTCCTGGGTGAGGTCGAGGTCGCCCTCTCCCTTCGCGATGCCGAAGTCCGCCACCTTCACCGACCCGTTGTCGCACAACAAGATGTTGGCCGGCTTGATGTCGCGATGCGTGAGCCCGAGGCGGTGTGCGGCATCGAGCGCGCTGGCGACCTCGATCACGATGCGCACCGCCTCGACCGGATCGAGGCGCCGTTGCCGATCGAGACGGGCCCGCAGGGTCTCGCCCTCGACGAGCTCCATCACGATCGCGTCGACGGTGTCGTCGGCCACCGTGTCGTAGATCGCGATCAGCGCGTGGTGATGGAGCTTCGCAGCGGTGCGGGCCTCCTGTCGGAATCGGTCGACGAAGAGGGGGTCGGCTCGGAGGTGCGTGTGGAGGACCTTGACCGCGACGCGCCGGTTCAGCGTGGTGTCGGTCGCCGACCAGACCTGGGCCATGCCGCCCGACCCCGCGACGGAATCGAGCCGGTATCGACCGGCGACAAGTGTCCCCGTACCTGGGGGTGGAGTACGGACCGACTCACTCACGGCGCCCGCGACGCTACCGAAGGGTCGCGGGCGTCGGCCGCGACCGAGGCGGCTCCATCCGCAGGGGGAGTGCGATCCGCGGTGGTCGGTCCGCCGCTCCCGTCGTCGGGACCGTCGGGATCGTGACCACCGTCGTCCCCGTTGCGTCGGTGGCGGTCACGTCGCAGCGAGCGCGCCCACCAGATCGCGAGGAACAGCACGGCGCCCCCGCCGATCAGCAGTCCGACGCCGCTGAAGGCGGTCGATCGCACTCGCATCTCGCTCTCGTCGAGCAGGACCTGCCCGTCCGCGGTCCGCACCTCGACGTCGATCACGAACTGGCCCGAGGTCCGGGCGATGACGTCGAGCTCGATCCGGTTCGTGCCCGGGTCGAGCACGACCTGGCGTCGGCGTCCTCCCTCGATGTCGAGGCGGAGCCCGACGAAGCGGACCTCGACGGTCATGGGTCGGTCGCTCGTGTTGCTGAACTGCAGGGGCAGCGTCGCGCGTCGCGAGGTGACGGTGAAGGTCCGCGACGGTGGGGCCTCCACCGCTCCGAACCCCGCGTCGATGCGTCGCGCCGCGGCGTCGAGCAGCGCCCGTTGCTCACCCTGGTCGAGGTCGCGGTCCTGACTGGCGAGGAGGAGCTGATCGATCGGGACCAGACCCGGCGTGTCGCTGATCGAGGAGTGATAGGCGGCGGCCCGTGCCCTGAGTCGCTCGAGGTAGATGGCGAGGGGTCGGAGGTCGACCGGCTCGGCGACCTCGGCGATCTGGCGCACCAGCGTCCGGGTTCGGCGTGACGAGACTCGCTCGGTGTAGGTCGACGCCCTCGAGAAGACGGTGTCGAGCGAGGCTGCCTCGAGTGTGGCGACCGGGCCTTCCGAGACTGCGTCGAGCAACGCGATCGCGTTGTCCTCGGGGACCCGGTCGTCGAGGGTCAACACCACCGACGGCACCACATCGTCCTCGGTCGCGAACCAGATCGCCTGGGCCTCGGAGAGCACCTGGTGGGCCGCCTCGGCCGGCGGCCGCTCGGTCGTCGCCAGCAACACCTCGAGGGTGGGGTCGAGGCTCGCTGCCCGCATGGTGGTGCCGGCCCCCTCCACATCGAAAAGGCGGGTCGTGCCCGGATCGTCGCCGAGGGCGTCGGACGGCTCGAGCCGGCCCGGATCCACGACGAGGCGTTCCACGCCGATGCCGGCCAGGCTGGTCAGCGCGTCAGGCCCGATCGTCGGATCGTCGGTCCAGGTGCGGGGGTCGGGCTCGGCGGCGGTCTGGTGCTGCACGGTCTGTTGCCCGGCGACGACCGACGTCTGGATGTCGGCCAAGGAGCCGCCGTCGGACCACCCCTCCACATCGAGAGTGGACCACGGTTGGCGCAGCACCTCGTGGTTGCGCAGCATCGCCGCGAGGTTGGCGAGCGTCGACCCGTCGTCGGGATCCTGGCGCTCCGCCAGCGCGTCGAGGAGATCGGGGTCGGGCTGGAGGGTCATCGCCCCCTCGGGGTCGGCCGCGGCCAGCTTCAGCGCGCGTTCGGCGCTGGCGCTGCCCGACGGCGGAACCGTGACCGTCGAGTCCGGGTTCACCGTCGGACCGGTGGTGATCGGCAGCACCAGGCCGAGCAGCAGCGGCTCGCGCTCGGTCTCGGTCGGGAGGCGGTTCAGATAGAGGTCGATCGACTGCAACTCGGTGCCGTCGGCGGCGAGGAGGTCGATCACGACGGGGTGCACTCCGGCGTTCGGAATCAGGATGCGGTCACTCGCGCCAGATCGGCTGCGGAGCGGCAACGCCACCGTCATCGTCGAGCCCGACACGAGCTCGGCCACTGGGCGATTGATGCGCGACTGCAACGAGGGACCGGGATCGCGGCCGTCGCGGAGCTCGCTCATCCGTTCCCGCACGGCTGCCTCGTCGCCGTTGAGCGGGCGGCGGATCGAGATCGAGACGGTGGCGTCGGCCGGCAATGTGCCGACGACGTCGAACCCCGCGCTCCATGTGCCGTCGGCGGCCACCCAGCTGTTGACGGACGCGAGCTGCAGCACGGGTGAGGGCTCGCCGCCGCCGGGTTGGGCGGCCACCGTTGCCGCGGTACCGACGAGCATCACGCAGGTCGTGATCAAGGCCGCGAGCGGGCGAGCCGGCATCCGAGCAGCGAGTACGGAGCGACCGCGGCCCGTCACGGTTCGAGCTCGTGGGTCAGCACGGTCAGCTCGGTCGGTTCGGTGCGGAAGCCGAGCCGACGGTAGAGCGCGAGGGCGCGGTGGTTGGATCGCTGCGTGTTGACCATGGCGAGAGTGGCGTCTCGGCGGCGGAGCCACCCGAGCGCGTCGTGCACCAGCGTCGCACCCAGGCCGCCACCTTCATGGTCAGGATGCACCGCCAAGCGCTGCAGGTAGCCGGTCCGGCCGGATCTGCCCACCACGACGTACCCAATTATCGGTGGGGCTGTACTGCTCTCCGGGGCGCCACGGCGCCGGGGCGCGTCGGTCACCCGGAAGCGCGTGCTCATCGTGGCGCCGATCGCCTCGGAGAGTCCGACGTCGTCGAGTTGCCATGCCGGCTCGAAGGCGAGCCGGTCGAGCTCGAGCACGTCCTCGCGATCGCAGCGGCGAGCACGACGGGTGCGGAACGGCCCCGGGTCGGGCAGCGAACGCAGGTCATGGCTGAGCACGACGAGACGCTCCCGCTCGTCGAACCCAGCGGCCCGGAACGCCGCCGCCTCGTGGTCACGCAACGCGGAGGTCATGACCGAGCGGAAACCGGATGCCCGCAGCTTTTCCACGAGGTGCTGCACCCCACCCGAGGTCGGGCTGGCCACCCGAGGGGCGACCGCGACGTACGCGATCGACTCGTCACCGTGCCACGGCCCGAAGCGGAACTGATCGCTCCCCCAGGTGACGGTGTGCAGACGGGTCATGAGCATCGCCACGTTACGCCCCGTACGCTGCGAGCCATGGCCCTGCTGGTCGTGACCGACACGCGATTCATCGATCACGACGCGGGCGCGCACCACCCCGAACGGCCTGCCCGGCTCACCGCGGTCCTCGAGGGCCTGCGGCACCATGGGCTCGACGAGGCATTGGTCGTGACCGATCCGCGCCCGGCGACCCGCGACGAGTTGGTCGAGGTCCACCGACCCGAGCTGATCGACTCGATCGAGGTTCTCTGCGCGACTGGAGGTGGGGCGATCGACTCCGACACGGTCGCCGTGCCGGCCTCGTGGGACGCCGCCCGACTCGCGGCCGGGGCAGGACTGACCGCGGTCGAATGGCTCGACGCCGGCGAGGCCGACGCCGCGTTCTGCGCGGTGCGGCCTCCCGGGCACCACGCCACGCGCGACGTGGCGATGGGCTTCTGCCTGATGAACAACGTCGCCGTGGTCGCCGCTCATCTGGCGGCACGCGGCGAGCGCGTGGTGATCGCGGACTTCGACGCGCATCACGGCAACGGCACCCAGGACGTGTTCTTCGGCGACGAACGGGTGATGTTCGTGTCGTGGCACCAGTGGCCGCTCTACCCGGGCACCGGTCGTATCGAGGAGACCGGGTCCGGAGCCGGGCGGGGGTCCACCATCAACATCCCCCTGCCCTCCGGAGCCACGGCCGAGCACTATCGCCGGTCGCTCACCGAAGTGGTGGCACCGGCGGTCGGGGCGTTCGCCCCGACGTGGCTGCTCGTGTCGGCTGGGTTCGACGCGCACCGCGACGACCCGCTCACGAGCCTCGGCCTCACCGCCGCCGACTTCGCGGACCTCACCACCGAGCTCACGTCGCTCGTCCCACCGCGACGCGTGATCGCGTTCCTTGAAGGTGGCTACGACCTCGACGCGCTCGGCGTGTCCGCGGCGGCGACCGCCGGCGCGCTCATCGGTGAGCGCGTGCGTCCCGAGCCCGCATCGGGGGGTGGGCCCGGCACGGAGCACGTCGACCGACTGGTCGAGTTCCATCGTCGGGAGGGTGTTCTGGCCCTCCGGTAGCGTGGGGGAACGTGGTCCCCGAACGCGTGCGAGAGGTGCTCGACGAGGTCGCCCCGCTCGCGGGGCCCTTCTCCGATGCCGGATTCCGGTTGTACCTCGTGGGTGGCGTCGTGCGCGACCTGCTCGCTGGACGTGACGCCGACGACGACGGCCGTGACCTCGATCTGACCACCGACGCGACTCCCGACCAGATCAAGGCGCTGGTCGAGCCGATCGCCTCGTCGATCTGGACCCAGGGCGAGCGCTTCGGCACGATCGGTGCGCGGCTCGGGTCGCGGAACTTCGAGATCACCACCCATCGAGCCGAGGCCTACAGCCCCGACAGCCGCAAGCCCGAGGTGCAGTTCTCGACCGACATCGAGGCGGACCTGTCGCGACGCGACTACACGGTGAATGCGATGGCCCTCGAGGTCACCGGGGACTCGCCGCGGCTCATCGATCCCTTCGATGGAGCGGCGCACCTCGTCGAGCGCGTGCTGCGCACTCCGCTCGAACCGCACGAGTCCTTCAGCGATGACCCACTGCGGATGATCCGCGCCGCCCGGTTCGTGGCGCAGTTCCAGCTGGTGCCCGACGCCGAGCTGCGTGCCGCGGTGATCGAGATGGTCGCCCGCCTCGAGATCGTGTCGGTCGAGCGGATCCGCGTCGAGCTCGACAAGTTGATGGTCGTCGACGACCCCGCGGCGGGCCTGTGGTTCCTCGTCGACACCGGCCTGGCCGAGTGGTTCCTGCCCGAGCTCCCCGCGATGCGGGTCGAGCAGGACCCGATCCACCGCCACAAGGACGTGCTCAGCCACACGATCGCCGTGATCG
>DATEEV010000276.1:0-3362 GCA_035281005.1 Microthrixaceae bacterium
CAGCTGGTCACCATCAACCAGCTCGTGGACATCGTCGAGGGCATCGCCGGGCTCACGCTCGACCGCCGCTACAAGCTCGACGCTCCCCAGGGCGTGCGCGGGCGCAACAGCGACAACACGCTCATCCGCGAGCGCCTCGGCTGGGCGCCGTCCATCTCGCTCGAGGACGGCATGGCCGCCACGTACGCCTGGGTGTACGACCAGGTGGCGGCCGGCACGGCTCGAAGCTGAGGCGTGCCGAGCGCGCAGAGCCGCCGACGCGTCCTGGTCCTCGCCGACCAGGCGGCGTCCAGTCTCAGCAACGTCCTCGTCGCGGTCCTCGTCGCCCGCTCGTTCCCCGACGAGACCGAGCCGTTCGCCGCCTTCAGCCTGGCGGTGATGGTCTTCCAGTTCACGGTCGGCAGCGTGCGCGGGCTCATCTTCGAGCCCGAGCTGCTGTTGCACGGCGAACGCAGCCGTCACGAGGCCCGCAGGATCCTCCCCAGCTACCTCTCGGCGACGGGGCTCGTGGGCGTCGCCGTCTCGGTCGCCGTCGCGGGGACGAGCGTCGTCGTCGGCGGTCTGGCCGGCGCGGCCCTGCTGGCGCTGTCGCTGGTGCTGCCCTTCATCCTCGTGCAGGACGCCTGGCGCTACGTGTTCATCACGGTCCATCCCGGGAAGGCGCTCACCATCGACCTCGTGTGGGTCGCCACGAGCTGCACTGCGATCGTGCTCGTCCCGAACGCGACTGCGATCGGCTGGTACGTCGTGGCCTGGGGGGCGGGCGGGCTCCTCGGCGCCATCGTCGCGACCGTGATCGGCGAGGTCGAGTGGGGGCGCGTGCGGCCCGTCCGGTACCTGGTCGCTCACCGGTCCCTCGGTGTCCGGTTCCTCGGCGAGTTCGCTACGGCCCAGACCGGCTACTTCGGCGCGCTGCTGTCCTGTGGGTGGATCCTCGGTCTGAACGCGTACGGCGCGGTGCGTGGGGGGTTCCTCTACATCGGACCGCTCCAGATGCTGGCGGCGGGAGTCCTCATGGCCACCCTCCCCGAAGCCCGGAAGGCACGGGACGATCCCGACCGCGTGCTGAGGCTCGTCCGTGGTGGGAACGCGCTGGTGTGCCTCGCCACCGTGGTGTGGGTATCCGTCGGCCTCGTCCTTCCCGAGTCGGTCGGCGAGGCCCTCATCGGCGCGACGTGGAACGAGGCACGTGAAGTGCTCGTCCCGCTCGGCATCACGATGATCGGCATGTCCATCGTCTCTGCCGCGCTGGTGGGCGTCCGAGCGTTCGACGGGACGCAGGGCCTCCGCACCCGCCTCCAGTCCATCCCGTTCCAGCTGCTCTGCCCGATCGCCGGCGCCTACCTGGGCGGCCTCGACGGTTTCGTCATCGGCATGGCACTCGGCCAGGCGGTCGGCGCCGGCATCTGGTGGACCACCTTCCGCCGGCTGCTGGCCGGTGCGCACCGGTCGACGGCGCGACACCTCGCTGGTGACGGACGCGAGCCGCGTCCCGCTCCGCCCGACGTCGCGGCCTTCGTGCTGGCCGACGATGCGCCCTACTAGGTGAGCCGGGCGATCGACTCGGTGATGACCTCGTCCCGCTCGCGGAGCTCCTGTCGCCGGAGCGCCCAGATCACGCCGATCAGCCCCACCGGGAGCCAGTAGTACCGCTGCGCGAAGAGGGGCTGGAACATCGCGAACACACTCATCGTGACGAGCGAGCCGAGCAGCCCGACGACGATGGGGTGGAGGTCGTCGTTGCGCGTGTTCACCGCGAGCAACCAGCCCTGGCGCACGGTGGTCGCCATGATGATCGACAGCCCGACGAGCGAGGGAACGCCCGCCTCGTACAGCAGCTTCAGGTACATGTTGTGGACACGTGATGCGGACGTGCCGTTGAAGTCGATGACGTCCGTCGTGTTGCTGTCGAGGCCGACGCCGATCACGAGCGAGTTGTCGAGCCGGTTGAGGACGTAGGAGTTGAGGTCCTCGCGGGAGTTGACGCTGTTGGTCACCTGGGTGTCGCCCTCACCCAACTCGGTGAAGCGCTCGACGACCGGCAGCTCGGTCGTCGAGAGCCATGCGAGCCCGCCGACCAGGGCGAGGACCCCGACCATGTACGGGAGGGGCGTGCGGAACCGTCGGTGACCTGCTCGCTTGGTCAGCAGGTTCAGCGCCACCACCGTGGCCACGCCGGCGGCGCAGCTGAGGAAGGCGGTCATCGAGCCGCTGGTGCCGAGCGATCCCACCACGAGGATGAGCAGGGCCACCCTCCGCACGGTCGTGTCGGTCTGGTCCTTGCGGCGGGAGAGGACGCCCAGCAGGACGAGGGGGACCGCCATCGCGAGGAGCCCGCCGAGCTCGTTGGGGTGGTTGAAGAACGCTGCCTCGCGGTCTTCGTTGTTGGTGCGGGTGAGGTGCACGAACCCGAGGTACCCGGCGATCGCTCCCGCGCAACTCACGAGGACGGTCGCCCGGAGGCCCCGGAGGAGCGAGGCCAGCGTCTCGCGATTCGGGCAGACGCTGCGCAGCACCCAGAACCAGACGAGCGTGATCCAAACGATCCGGATCACCATCGCGACAGATCTGAAGGGCTCGTACGACTGGAAGCTCGAGGCGGTGCCCGCGACGACGATCACCAACGTCCCGATCAGCATCGGCGGCGAGGTCTTCCGCATGGCGTTGGGCGCGAGGTCAGCGGTGCGACCCGCCAGGAGCTTGAGGCAGACGACCGCCGCGCTGAGGAGGAACACGAGGTCGGACGCAGCCCAGTCACCGACGCGGGCCTTGTTGAAGCAGATGGTCGCGATCCCGATGACGGTCAGGTGCAGCGCGAGGCCCCCGCGAGCCTGCGTCCGGGCGCGTGCGCGGCGCTCGGCGACGCTTGGCTCGTCATCGGTCCGTGGGGATCGACGCGGTAGAGGGGAGGCCGGCGGCGGTATCTGGTCGAGGATCTCGGAAGGCTACTCACCGCTCCGGCGGCGCACCGGTCCGTCGGCCTGAACCGTGGCGCCGCCGCGAAGTAGAGTTGGTCCTCCATGGACTCTTCGCTGGAGGAACCGGACCTCCGGTCGTATCTGGGGATCATCGCCCGCCGCCGGTGGCTGGTCATCGTGGTCACCCTGCTGTGTGTGGCGGTCGCCCTCGTGTTCTCGTTGGCGCCCGACCCGAAGTACCGAGTGCGGGCGCAGGTGCTGACGACCGGGGTGAACGACCCCGTCGCGATGATCTTCGGGTCGGACGCACAGGGAAATCTGGACCGCCAGGCGACGAGCCAGGCTGCGTTCCTCCAGTCGTCGAAGATGCGCCTCGAGGTCGCGCGGGCCTACACCGGCTCGCTGCCCACCGGCAACATCTTCCGGGTCGGGGTCTCGCCGATC
>DATEEV010000277.1:0-2092 GCA_035281005.1 Microthrixaceae bacterium
GCGCCACCATCTGTTCGATCGACGCGGCCGTGTCGGCCCACGGCCGGTGCTGGAGCGCGTCGTTGGTGCCCGCGTTGAGGATCACCTGCGTGGGCCCGGTAACGGCTGCGGCGACCGCCTCGGGCTGGAGCTGCTCCGAGCGGAAGCCTCCCCGTCCGATCACCTGAAGGTGGAAGCGTCCGCCCAAACCGGTCTCCAACGCCGGCGTGCTCCATTCGGTGATCGAGTCGCCGAGCACCAGGACCTTGTCGCCGTCGCGAGTGGTCACTCGGTCGAGCACCACGACGCCGGTCGCAACGACCGCGAGGGTCGCGACCACCACCGTGACGACTCGCAGCACGGTCGCCGTTTCTACTCGACCGCCAGCAGTGCCAGGCTCACCCCGTGCGCGACGTGCCGGTCATCGATCTCTCCGACCTCGCCGCGGCCTCTGCGACCGTGGCCGCAGAGCTCGACCGGGCCTGTCGCGAGCTCGGGTTCTTCGTGATCGTCGGCCACGGAGTCGAGGGGATCGATCGCCTCGATGCCCTGGCGCGGGAGTTCTTCGCACTGGGCGAGGAGGAGAAGGACGAGGTCTCGATGGCCCGCGGCGGCCGCGCGTGGCGGGGTTGGTTCCCGCTCGGCGGCGAGCTGACCTCGGGCGTGGCCGATCAGAAGGAGGGGTACTACTTCGGCGCCGAAGGGCCCTCGGACGGTCGATTGCTGCACGGCCCGAACCTGTTCCCGGCCCGGCCGGCCGGCCTGGCCGACGCCGTGCACCGTCACATGGACCAGATGACGCGGCTCGGCCGTCGCCTGGTCGAACTGATCGAGGAGGGTGCGGGATGGGCGCCCGACTCGTTGACCCGGCTCGTCGTCGACCCGGTCGTCCTCTTCCGCATCTTCTCGTACCCACCGACCGCGGACTCGGGGTGGGGCGTCGCGGAGCACACCGACTACGGGTTGTTGACGATCCTCCACCAGGACGACCTCGGGGGTCTCGAGGTGCGGATCGGGCCGTCGACCGACGCCGAGTGGCTCGTGGTGCCACCGATCCCGGGTGCGCTCGTGTGCAACATCGGCGACATGCTCGAGCGCGCGACCGGCGGCGCGTACCGGTCGACGCCCCATCGGGTGCGCAACACGACGGATGCGACCCGACTGTCGATGCCGTTCTTCCTCGACCCCGGCTGGGACGCCCGCGTCGAGCCGCTCGAGCGACCCGCGCCGGGGAAGGGCGCGGGCACGAGATGGGACGGCGCGGATCCGCTGCTGTTCGAGGGCAGCTACGGGGAGTATCTGTCGGCGAAGGTCGCCAAGGTGTTCCCCGAGCTCGGCGCCGACGAGCTCGACGAGGGATAGCGTCGGGCTCGCATGGCAGGTCTTCGTGGCATCCAGCACGTGTCGGTCGACGTCGATGACCTCGATGCCGCCCTGGCCTTCTACATCGACCGGCTGGGGCTGCACCTCATCGACCGTCCGTCCACCCTCGGTGTCGGCGGCGCCTGGCTCAGCGTCGACGACCGAGTGCAGCTCCACCTCGTGATGAGCGATCACTTCGTCGCCCCCGAGACCGGCCAGCACCTCGCGTTCGCGGTCGACGACGTCGACGGCGTCGTGCGTGAGCTGCGCGCACACGACATCGAGGTCACCGATCCCTTCGACGTGGGCGCGGGTCGCCAGGCCTTCCTCCGTGACCCGGCGGGCAACCTGCTCGAGCTCAACCAACCGACCTGAGCGCACTGGGCCGGTTGTCTCACTCGTCCGGCGACGCGGCCTTCGCTCGGCTCGGCGCGACCCGCGGCGGCTCGTTGGGCATCTTCGGATAGACCGGCGGCCACGGCGCGTCCATCAGGCCGCTCGCGAGATCCCGCTCGGACATCTCGAGCAACGGGCCGAGGTCCTGTCGGTCGTCCCAGCGTTGCGCCCACGGGTCGCCGGTCGCCGCGACCTTCGCGGGCACGGTCGCGAGCGTGAGCTCGTCGGGCATCACGGTGTCGACCTCGTCCCACCGGATCGGCGTCGACACCTGGGCCTCGACCCGCGACCGCACGGACCACGCGCCGAAGACGGTCTTGTGGGGAGCGTTCTGGTTGAAGTCGATGAAGACCCG
>DATEEV010000278.1:0-2858 GCA_035281005.1 Microthrixaceae bacterium
CGATCAGGGCTCGCCGAAGCGGTCGACGGTGTGCGCGTTGACGCCGTCCGGGTCGAGTTGCCGGGCGACGAGGTAGCCCGGGCCCATCCAGCCTCTGTGCATGTACTTCCCGAACGAGATCCGGGTGCCGGGCGCGCCCGAGGCGGCGGGCAGCATCTTCACGCGCTCGAGCGCGTCCCTCACCCCCGCAGGAGTCAGCGGGCGAGCGTCGCCGAACGCCTGCAGCAACACCACGGCGAGGTCACGGTTCACGACGGGCACACACCACTCGGGTCGGCGGCCGAAACGCTGGTGGTATTCATCGAGGAAGCCCTGCCCGACCTGGTTCTCGGCGTCGTACTGGTCGACACCGGTCCAGCCGACCATGGCGTTCCAGACGATCTCGTTCAGCCACGCGTTCTGGAATGCGGTCCCCATGAACCGGGGCGGGTTCCATTCGAGGGCCTGCATCGCCAGGCCGACGAGCACCACCCCGAACCCGAAACCGCAATGGACGACCGCGCCGACGTTGGCGTCGTGGAGCCTGCGGACCTGCTCGCTCACGTCCTGGGCCGTCTGCGGGATCGACTCCTCCGCCACGATCCGCAGTCCCTTGCGTTTGCACGCCCGACGGAACTGCTGCACATAGGACTCTCCGACGAGTGACTGTTCGACCAGCACGCCGACGTCGTTGAGGCCTTGCTTCGCGATGAGGTCGCTCCAGAAGATCGGCTCATCGCCCATCGATCCCATCGACAGCGAGAACGTCCACTCCCCCAGCCACTCCTCGGAGCCGGTGACGCTGATCGTCGGCACCTTGAAGCGCTCCTCGATCGCCGCCTTGGTGGGCTCCGCGTTGTCGGTGATGGACGGACCGAAGATGAGCAGGCAGCCCTCGTCGACGAGCTCCTCGTAGGCGTCGATGACGGCCTTGACGGAGCCTTTCGGCAATCCCTCGATCTCCTTGTAGATGATCTGGATCGGCCGGTCGATGACACCCTGCTCGAGCCCCTGCTCGAACACCAGCGTGAAGGGATCGGTCAGGTCGGCGCGTCGCTCCTCCGGGAACCCCTCCGGCAGGAGGAAGTCCATGATGTAGCCCATCTTGATGGGCTCGGCGTCACTCTCGTAGGCCACTGCGGTCCCTCTCGTGTTCGATCCATCGTCGTTCGTTCACTCGCCCTCGATCAGGTCTACCCAGCCGGCCTGCAGGCGACCGGTGGAGCGGGCGCCCTGGAACCCGCCGTCGACGGCGAAGACCTCGCCGGCGACGTAGCTGCATCGGGGGCTGCCGATCATGACGAGCGGCCAGGCCTGCTCCTCGGGGCGGGCGTAGCGTCCGATCGGCCCGATCGCCTGGTCGACGACCTCCTTGGTGGCGAAGTCCTGGAAGGCCGGCATCATCGCGGTGTCGGTGGGCCCGGGGTTGATGCAGTTGATGCGGATGCCCTTCGTGGCGAGGTCGGGGTACCAGTAGCCGACCCACGCATCGACGACCCACTTCGAGAACAGATAGCCGCTCCAGCTCCACCTCTCCTCGTTGGCCTCGAGCCATGCGACCGCCTCGTCGAACCCGGGGGTCGCAAGCAGCGGGCCGATCGTCTCCATCTGGTCCCACCACCCGACCGCCGCCGATGACGAGATCGCGGAGATCGATGATCCGGCTCGCATCTTCGGCACGAGCTGCTCGGCGAGATGCCGGGCACCGACGAAGTTGACCTTCATGGTGTCGAGCTCGGAGAACGGGGGTCCGGGCAACCCGGCGCAGCCGAACAGGCCGTCGATCCCACCGTCGACGGACGCCGCTGCGGCTTCGATCGCGGCGCGATCTCGAAGGTCGACCTCGATGAACCGGGCGACGGGCACCTCGGTGGGCTTGATGTCGATGGCCGTCACCTGCGCGCCGAGGTCGACGAGGATCTGCGCCGCGGCGGCGCCCATGCCTGATGCGGCTCCGGTGACGACCACCGTGGCACCTTGGTATCCGAGAACGTCATCCATCGACGCAACTTAAGATAGTGCAGACTATCTGAGCAAGAGGTCCCTGATGCCCGAGCCGACGACTCCGACAGTGAAGGCCACCCGTCGGCCCCGCGGCGCCCCTCGGCTGCTGGCCCTCGAGGCGGCCCGGACGTTGTTCGCCCGACAGGACTATCGGAGCACGACGACCAAGGACATCGCGGAGGCCGCAGGGATCGCGGAACACCTGCTGTTCCGGCACTTCGGGTCGAAGGCGGCGCTCTTCAACGAGGCGGTCGTGGTCCCGTTCCTCGAGATCGTCGACGACCTCAGCGGTCGTTGGGAGTCGATCGTTCCGGGGCCGGGCTCGGCCGAGGCGGTCGGCGGCGAGTTCCTCGGCCGGCTCTACGACCTGTTCCTCGAGAACAGGGGGCTCGTGATGACGCTGTGGGGAGCGGATGCGCTGACGGAGGAGGAGCTGGCCGATACCGGCATCGCCGACATCGACCGGGCGATCGCCGTTCTCGCCGATCTCGGAGCGAAGGCGAAGGACATCCTCGGCCTCGATGCCGACCACCAGGAACTGGCCGCCCGCTCCACCGTGGCGTTGGTGGCGGGGATGGCGGCCTTCGGCTCGACATTCTTCGGAGGGACACGGCCCCCGCGGGACGTCGTCGTCGAGGAGATCACCCAGGCCACGCTGCACGGCTTCCTTCATCGAGACACCTGACACGGGTCGCCCTCATCGGAACGCTGCGGCGGGGACGGTCACCGGCAGGTCCAGCGAGCTGATGAGGCCTGCCGGCGCGTCGATGACGAAGGGCACCGCGTTCACGATGCGCATCGCGGTCGCGGTCATCGCGGCCTCACCGGCCCCGTGCCCTTCGGGTGGCCCGAGCGTGAGTCGGCACTCGATGTCG
>DATEEV010000279.1:0-6857 GCA_035281005.1 Microthrixaceae bacterium
CACCGGCACGCCGAGCGCCATGGCCAGCGGGGGGATCACCTTCTTGTTCGGGACCATCGCGTTGGCGCCGACGATCGACTCGCGGCCCACCACCACCTGGTGCAGCACCACCGAGCCGGACCCGACGAGCGCCTTGTCCTCGACGACGCACCCCTCGAGATGCACGTTGTGGCCGATCGTGCACTCGTCGCCGATCGTGGTCGGGAACACGAACGTGGTGTGCACGATCGTGCCGTCCTGGATCGACGACCGCTCGCCGATCAGGATCTCGCCGTCGTCGGCCCGCAGCACGGCGGTCGGCCACACCGACGAGTGGGCACCGATCGTCACCGAGCCGATGACCACCGCGTCGGGGTGCACGAACGCGTCGGGATGGATGTCAGGCACCTGGTCACCCAGCGCATAGATCGGCATCGTCAGCCGAGCCGCTCGAACTGGCCGTAGCCGCCCTGGAAGAACAGCAGGGGGCCGGTGCCGCCTTCCGCTACGTCGAGTGCGTGGACCCGACCGACGACGATCACGTGGTCGCCGGCCGGGATGGCCGATTCGAGCGAGCAGTCGATGTGGGCCAGGCAGCCGTCGATCCGGGGGGACCCGTGACCCGGCCCCGGCGACCAGTCGACGCCGTCGAACTTGTTGTCGCTCTTGCCGGCGAAGATCCCGGACAGGTCGGCCTGGGCATCGGAGAGGACGTTGACCACGAAGTGGCCCGAGGCCTCGATCTCGGGCCAGGACGTCGAGTTGTCCCCGACGCAGAAGCCGACGAGCGGCGGATCGAGCGAGATCGAGAAGAACGATCCGACGGCGAGCCCCACGGTCGCCTCACCGGTGTCGGTCGCGATGACCGTGACGCCAGTGGGGAAATGACCGAGCACGCGCCGGTAGTCGGCGGGGTCGATGAGGACATCGGACATCTCGGACTCTCCTGTTCGAACGGCGCGGCGAGGCTACCGGCGTTCCCGGCGTCGCTGTTCACGGATTGGGGTGGTGACGGCCCTCGGAGGCCGGGCCGAGGGTGACGGTGAGCCCCTCCGACGCGGCGAAGACCTCGGTCAGGCCCCGCCGGGCGCCGAGCGACGCGGCCAGGCCCACCAACGAGTCGACCGCGTCGTCGTCGCGCGTCGGGTCGTGGTGGAACAGGGCAAGGCCCTTCGCCCCTGACTGTGCCGCCACCTCCACTGCGTACTCGACGGTGCAATGACCCCAGTCGTGCTTGATCGCGAACTCCGACGGCGTGTATTGCGCGTCGTGGATGAGGAGGTCGACCCCCTCGCAGAGCGACAGGACGGCGTCGTCGACGACCGTCGACTCACATTCGGGCTGCTGGTGGTCGCTCACGTACGCGATCGAGGTGTCGCCGTAGTCGAGCCGGTAGCCGACCGTGGGCCCGACATGGGGCACGTCGACCGCCCGCACCTCGACCTCGTCGATCCGAAAGGGCTCGGTCGTGACCTCCGTCCAGCGGAAGCTGCCCGGCAGCGCCTCGATCTCGACCGGGAAGTACGGCGGGCACACGAAGCTGCGCACCGCTTCCTCGAGGGTCTGACCCTCCTGCGCCGGGCCGTAGACGTCGAGCCGGGATCCCGGAACGAGCGCCGGCGTGAAGAACGGCAAGCCCTGCACGTGGTCCCAGTGCAGGTGAGACAGCAGCGTGGCCCCGGAGAACGTCCCGTCCATTGGCTGGGTCAGCCCGAAGAACCGCGCGCCGGTCCCGAGGTCGAGCATGATCGGTCGGCTGTCGGGCGCATCGACGACGACGCACGCGGTGTTGCCGCCGTAGCGCCGGTTGCCCTCGTGCGCACATGGGGTCGAGCCTCGGACCCCGTAGAAAGTGACGTTCAGTGCCCCGGCCCCCCCGTGTGAACAACGGTTGAACAAGATAGATCGAGACGGCAGTGCCGTGGCCAAAGTGTGACTGATGTCTCGCGCGTACCCAATAGGCTCGCTCACGATGCCTGGAGCCGACCCCGCAGCGGTACCTCACGGCCCGGCCCCTCACCACGGAGCCACCGCGGGAACTCCCACCCCGTCCCACGTGACGCTCGCCAACGGCCTCGAGGTGGAGTACCTCGAGTTGGGCGACGGACCGCTCGCTCTCTGCCTGCACGGCTTCCCCGACTCGGCCCACACCTGGCGCCATCTGCTGCCCCGCCTCGCCAGCGCCGGATACCACGCCGTCGCCCCGTTCCTGCGCGGGTACGCGCCGACGGGCCTCGCGCCCGACGGCAGCTACCAGTCAGGGGCGCTCGGCGTCGACGCCAACCAGATGCGCGATTCCCTCGGGGTCGAGGGCTCCAGCTCCGAGGCCGTGCTGATCGGCCACGACTGGGGCGCCCTCGCCGCGTACGGCGCGGCCAACCTCGAGCCGGACGGCTGGCGGCGCATCGTCACGCTCGCCGTGCCCCCGGCCGGCGTGGTGGGCAGCGGCTTCTTCACCTACGAGCAACTGCGACTGAGTTGGTACATGTTCTTCATCCAGCACCCGCTGGCCGACATGGTCGTGCCGATGAACGACCACGACTTCATCGCGAAGCTCTGGCGCGACTGGTCACCCGGCTACGACCACGCCGAGGACCTCGCCCACTTCGTCGCCTGCGTGCCCGACGCCGAACACCTCACCGCGGTCCTGAACTACTACCGCCACACCATCGGTGGCATCGACAATCGTGGCGAGCTCGCCGAGGCGCAGACGGCCACCTTCGCGGGGCCGCCCCAGCCGACGCTGTACCTGCACGGCCGCGATGACGGGTGCATGCTGGCGACGCTCGCCGAAGGCGCCGACGAATTCCTCCCGGGCGAGGGCAGCGAGGCCCACCTCCTCGACGACTGCGGGCACTTCCTCCACCTCGAGCGACCCGAGGACGTCAACGACCTGATCGTCGAGTTCCTCACCCGCTGACGCTCACCGCCGGTCAAGGGAGTGTGAGCATGTCGTCGCGCCGGGCGACGAGACCCTCGGCGATCAGGGCCGAGATGAGGTCGAGTGCGCGGACGGGCTCGCCGTCGAGCCCGGCGGCGGCCGCGACCGTGGCCGGGTCGTCGACCAGATCGCTCGCGCCCAGCGCCGCGAGCAGGCGGCCTCGCGCCTGACGGTCCGAGCCGACGAAGGGCGCCTGTCGGCGCGACACGTGCGCGGACGCGATCGCCGGATCGGGCTCGGCGTACCCGCCGACTCGCCATGCGCACTCGATCGGACAGCCGCGACAGCTCGGCCGGGGACGACACGCGCTCGCCCCGAGGTCCATCAGCGACTGGTTCCACTCCCATCCGTCGCCCTCCGGTACCGCCTCGTCCGCGCTGCGCTGCGCCTCACGCGGCGTGAGGCGCGAACCAGCCCGGCGGGCGAGGACGCGTGCGATGTTCGTGTCGACGACACCCACGTCGCGCTCGAACGCGAACGCGAGCACAGCACGCGCGGTGTACGCGCCGACGCCGGGCAGTGCCTCGAGCGCCACCAGGTCGTCGGGCAGCGACCCGTCGTGCAGCTCGACACAACGCCGGGCCGCGGCGTGGAGGTTGCGCGCCCGCCGCGGGTAGCCCAGACCCTCCCACTCGCGCAGCACCGCGCCGAGCGGCTCGTCCGCCGTGGCGGCCGGCGTCGGGAACCGCTCGAGGAACGCGGGATATCGCTCGAGCACCCGCGCCACCTGGGTCTGCTGCAGCATCACCTCGCTGACGAGCACGGCCCACGGGTCCCGCGTGGCGCGCCACGGCAGGTCGCGACGATGAAGGATCCCCCAGGCGAGGACCCGTCGCTGCTCAGCGGTCAGTCGGCGCGTCGGCACCAGTAGATGGCGGTCTCGTGGGGATACGTGAACGAATCCAGCCCGCGGGTCTGAGGGTGTTCGGCGACGAACGTCGCGACGTCGTCGAGGAGCTCGGCCATCGCGTCGGGCGGCATCGCGGCGACGAAGCTCGTGGACCTCACCCGTTCCACGACCGTGGCGGGTGACGCGAGCACGGGGTTGGGCACCCTCCGGGCCCGCAGTGCCGTGAACCCCTCCGCCGCCGCGACCACGTCGGCCCACTCGAACTCCCGGTGGTCGTGGTACGGCCGTCCACCGGACCGGTCGTGGATCAGGTCCGTGAGGCCGCGCACCCAGTCGACGCTCTCGTCGCGCACGTTCCACACGAGCTCGAGCCCACCGCGGGGACGGAGGGCTCGGCGGACCTCACGCAACGCGGGACCGGCGTCGAACCAGTGGAAGCCCTGCGCGACCGTGACCGCGTCGACCGAGTCGTCGGGCAGGGGCATCGACTCGGCGGTTCCCTCCACGACCTCCACGCCCTCGGTCGAGGCGACCAGCTCGCGCCGCATGCCGGCGACCGGCTCGACCGCCACGACGTCGTATCCGGCGTCGCGGAGCAGACGGGTGTAGATCCCGGTGCCCGCCGCGAGGTCGCAGATCCGCGAACCGGGTGCGAGACCGAGCTCGTGGCGGAGCACCTCGATCGCGGCCGGGGGGTAGGACGGACGGACGGCGGCGTAGCTCGCGGCCTGGCGGTCGAACCCGACCGCCGCCGCCTCGGGGACGTCGCCGGTCGGGCTCACGCGGTGCGGGGCTCGCCCTTCGTCACTCGTCGCAGCCTCACTCGTCCCACGCTCACTCGTCCCAGCCTCACTGGTCCCACACAGAGTCGCCGTAGGGCCGCTGGCGGGTGGGGGCCGAGTCGCGCTTCCAGACCATCACCTTGCGCCGGAAGAAGCAGACCTCCACGCCGTCCTGGTTGAAGCCCTTGGTCTCGACCGTGACGATGCCGCGGTCGCCCTTCGACGACTCGCGCGACTCGATGACCTTGGTCTCCGCGTAGATCGTGTCGCCGTGGAAGGTCGGGTTCTTGTGCTGGAGGGTCTCGATCTCGAGGTTGGCGATCGCCGCGCCGGACACGTCGGGCACGCTCATCCCGAGCACCAGC
Source organism: Microthrixaceae bacterium (assembly GCA_035281005.1). Taxonomy (GTDB): domain Bacteria; phylum Actinomycetota; class Acidimicrobiia; order Acidimicrobiales; family Microtrichaceae; genus DATEEV01. Next base: position 4,918 of record DATEEV010000279.1, read on the forward strand.
GAGTACACGAGGTTGCCGACGACCACGTTGCGGCCCTGCACCGTCTCGTGCTCCGCGAACCACGAGTTGGTGTGCAACGGGTGGTGGTTCATCGTGATCATGCAGAAGAGGTGATCGTCGTACTCGGTGATCGTCTTGCCCGGCCAGTGCCGGTAGATGTCGCCGGGGACGAAGTCCTCGAGATAGCGGCCGAAGGGCCGGTCGTAGACCGTCATGCGGGCAACGATAAGAGAGCCCACGACTTCGAGGCCATCGAGCGAGCCGCGGGGCGCGGCGTCCGATCACCGAGGTCGGTCACACGGCCCAATGTGAGCCACCGGTACCCGGCGGTAACCTCCGCGCTCATGACCGACGCCCTCATCCAGGCCGGCGCCGCCATCGAGGCCGGCCAACTCGTCGTCGACGCAGCCGTCGGCCGGCTCGCTGAGCGTGGCATCGACGAGAACCAGGTGCTGGCCTACGACGTCGCCCACGCGGCCGCGGCCGTGCAGGCCAGTCGAGGACTGCTGAGCTACGGCGAGCGCGGCGACGTGGAGCGCGACCTCACGTGCGCGTTCGTCGCCGACGCACTCGCGGAGCTCGCGGGCAAGCTCTACGGCCGCGAGGCCGAATGGGGAGTCGAACCGGGCGCCCTCGACCCCGCTCGCGAGTTCGTCGGCACCTACCGGGACCCGTCATTCCTCGCCGGGCTCGCCGGCCAGGCGGGCCCACGGCACCTCGACGATGACTTCGAGATGGTGCAGGACGCGTTCCGCCGCTTCGCCGAGGACAAGCTGCGCCCGATCGCCGAGCACATCCACCGGCACAACGACGACATCCCCGAGGACGTGATCTCCGGCCTCGCCGAGATGGGGGCATTCGGCCTGTCCATCCCGGAGGCATACGGCGGCTACGCATCAGGAGGCGAGTCCGACTACATCGGCATGGTGGTCGCGACCGAGGAGCTGTCGCGCGGTTCGCTCGGCGCCGGAGGCTCGTTGATCACCCGGCCCGAGATCCTCGCCCGCGCCCTCGAAGCGGGGGGCACCGAGGCGCAGAAGAAGGAGTGGCTGCCGAGGCTCGCCACGGCAGAGGTGATGAACGCGGTCGCGGTAACCGAGCCCGACTTCGGTTCCGACTCGGCCATGATCAAGGTGACCGCGAAGGCGGCGACGGCCGACGGCGTCGACGGATACCTGATCAACGGCGTGAAGACGTGGTGCACGTTCGCGGCGCGCGCCGACGTGCTGATGCTGACCGCCCGCACCGACGCCGACCGGTCGCTCCGCCACAAGGGCCTGTCGATGTTCATCGTGCCCAAGCCCCGCGGCGACGGTCACGGCTTCGAGATCGCTCAAGCCGACATCGACGGCCCCGGCAACGGACGGATGGAGGGCCGCCCGATCGACACGATCGGGTATCGGGGAATGCACTCCTACGAGATCGCCTTCGAAGACTGGTTCGTCCCGGCCGAGCTGCTCGTCGGCGGCGAGGACGGCGTGGGCCGTGGCTTCTACGCCCAGATGGCGGGGTTCGAGAACGGTCGCCTCCAGACCGCCGCGAGGGCGGTCGGTGTGATGCAGGCCGCCTACGAGGCCGCGCTCGACTACGCCGAGAACCGCACGGTGTTCGACCAGCCGATCGCCGAGTACCAGCTGACCCGGGCGAAGCTGGCCCGCATGGCGGTGCTCATCCAGGGCGCCCGCCAGTACAGCTACGAGGTGGCGCGCCTCACCGCGCGGGGCCAGGGCCGGCTGGAGGCCTCGATGGTGAAGGCCTACGTCTGCAAGGCCGCCGAGTGGGTCACCCGGGAGGCGATGCAGATCCACGGCGGCATGGGCTACGCCGAGGAGTACGACGTCAGCCGCTACTTCGTCGACGCCCGGGTGCTGTCGATCTTCGAGGGCGCCGACGAACTGCTCTGCCTCAAGGTCATCGCCAAACAGCTCGTCGAACGGCAC
>DATEEV010000280.1:0-8861 GCA_035281005.1 Microthrixaceae bacterium
GCGACGCGACGCGTCACGTCATCGGGTGAGCAGGACCGACGAACCGTGGCCGAACAGACCCTGGTTGGCGGTGATGCCCGCGGTGGCGCCCTCGACCTGACGGCCGGTCGCCTGGCCCCGGAGCTGCCAGGTCACCTCACAGACCTGGGCGATGGCCTGCGCGGGCACGGCCTCGCCGAAGCACGCGAGGCCACCCGACGGATTGACGGGGATCCGGCCGCCGAGGGTGGTGTCGCCGTCGCGGAGCAGCTTCTCGGCCTCACCGGGCTTGCAGAGGCCGATGTCCTCGTACCAGTCGAGCTCGAGCGCGGCGGACAGGTCGTACACCTCGGCCAGCGACAGGTCGTCGGGCCCCATGCCGGCCTGTTCGTACGCGGCGTGGGTGATGGACGCCTTGAACGTGCGCTCCGGCTCGGCGACCCCGGCGGCGGAGTCGGATGAGAAGTTCGGCATCTCGATGATCGCGTTCGGGAACGTGGGGGTGACCGTCGAGACGCCCTTGATGCGCACCGGGTTGGTGTGGCCGTGGGCCTTGGCCCACTCCATCGACGTGAGGACCATCGCCGCGCCGCCGTCGCTGGTCGCGCAGATGTGGAGGAGCCGCAGCGGGTCCGCCACGACGGGCGAGGCCATGACCTCCTCCGCGGTGAACTCCTTGCGGTAGCGCGCGTTGGGGTTCTCGAGGCCGTGCCGGGCGTTCTTGACCTTCACGGCCGCGAAGTCGTCCTGGGTCGCGCCGTAGAGCTCGACGCGCCGGCGGGCGTACAGCGCGAAGTACGTCGGGTTGGTGGCGCCCAGCAGTCGGAACCGCAGCCAGTCGGGATCGTCGCCCCGCTGGCCCTTGTTCGGGGCGAGGAAGCCCTTGGGCGTGGTGTCGGCACCGACGACGAGGGCCACGTCGCACAGGCCGGCGAGGATGCGCTGGCGCGCGGCCTCGATCGCCATCGTGCCCGAGGCGCACGCGCCGTAGGTCGAGGTGACGGGCACGCCCGTCCATCCCATCGCCTGGGCGAACGTGGCGCCCGCGACGTAGCCGGGATACCCGTTGCGCATCGTGTCGGCCCCCGCGACGAACTCGACGTCGCGGTAGTCGACCTCGGCATCCGCGAGCGCCTCGCGGATCGCGGCCACGCCGTACTCCACGAAGTTCCGTCCCCACTTGCCCCAGGGATGCATTCCCACCCCCAGCACCGCGACGTCGGCGACGCTCATCGTTCCCCCTCCTCCGCTGCTCTGCGCAGATCGCCCCAACCCACCGGCTGCCACTTCCACACGAGCTGCTCGACCGGGCCGTCGGGCCCTTCGACCACGTCGAGGGTGTCGATCACCAGCTCCATCTCCATGCCGATCCGCAGGTCGTCGACCGATACCGAGGCGACGCACTGGCCGAGTACGACCATCTGTTCGGTGGCGAGCTCGACCGCGGCGATGCAGAACGGCTCGAACGGGTCGGTCACCGGCACGTACGGCTCGGGGGGCTGGTAGCCGGCGTTCGTGAAGCTCCACAGGGTGCCGGTGCGTGAGAGCTCGACGGCCTCGAGTGCGCTGTCGGCGAAGCCGGGCGCCCGGGACATGGTCGTCTCGGGCGGGAAGTAGTAGGTGCCGCTGTCGACGCAACGGGTTCCGAGGAGGTGCGGCTCGTCGTCGACGGTGAACCACCCCTCGATCGAAGGGACACGGATCGCAGGATCTGACACTCCGTCAGCTTAGGTATCGGGCTCTTCTCGTGACAGATGCGCCCGCGGCTGCTGGCCGTGACAGCTGGGGAGCGTCAGTTGCGGCGTAGGAACGGGTCGTCGTCGTAGCTCTCGAACTCCTCGATGTCCCGGAGGTCGACGTCCGATCGTTCCCTGGTCGAACGCCACACCATCACCGAGAGCCCCACCGCCGCGATCAACAACAGCGCCACCGCGAACATCAGCACGGGGTTGGACCCGCCGATCGGGTGGATGCGCACGTCGAGCTCGGACTCGTCGACGTCGACCGACGCGCCGTCGATCTCACGGCCGACCTCGTCGGCCGACGCCTGACAGAACGCGAGCCGGGCCCGAGCCGCGTCGATCCCGGAGCTCAACGCTGCATCCACATCGTCGAGGCAGCCCCCGAGGTTGTCGACGCCCGACTCCACCGACGAGGCCCGGTCGGTGGTCTCGCCGAGGTCGACCTCCTGGCTCGTGACGTTGCCGCCGAGCGAGTCGAGCGCGACCATCGCCTCCTCGAGGCGAGCGGTCGGGATCCGGAAGCGCAGCTCCGACGATCCCGAGCCGGTGAACGAGGACTTCTCGCCGATGCGCACGGCGCCGAACAGGCCCAGCCGCGACAGCACCGCGCCCCGGAGCTGGGCGGGGTCGTGCGCATCGATCTCGACCACCGCGGCGTCGCGGCTCCCGGCGTTCTGCGCCGCCCAGACGAACAACAGCCCGAGGGGGAGCGCGAGGAGCAACAGGGCGCGCTTCACGCCGACACGTTACGGAGGCTCGGTTCGCGACCCGCGGATGCGGGTCGCCACCGGTTCAGGTGGGCCCGTCAGTCGACTTCTCGATGCGCTCCGCTCGCTCCGCTCGTTTCGCTCGCGACGCTGCCGGCGCTCAGGTAGTTCGGCGCTTCGCCGCCGCCATGGAGCAGCAGGCCGCCGCCGCTCACGAACGAGGCGGACGGCGATGCGAGGAACATGCACGCGTCGGCGACGTCGTTGGGCGTCCCCATACGACCGAGTGGCACCGTCGCCGCGACCGCGGCCATCTGCGTGGCGTCGCCGTAGTACTCGTTGGTCTGTTCGGTCGCGATCAGGCCACACGTGACCGAGACCACCCGCACCTTCGGCGCCCATTCCATGGCGAGGGTCTGGGTGAGGCTCAACAGGCCGGCCTTGGCTGCCCCGTACGCGGATGCGCCGGGGGAGGGGCGGATCGCCGACACCGAGGCGATGTTGACGATCACCCCGCCGCGATCCTGGGTCTGCATCGTGCGATTCGCTCGTTGCGCGATGTGGAGCGGGGCCATCAGGTTGAGCCGGATGATCGACTCGCTGAACCGGGGTGATGCATCGGCCGCGAGGACCTCAGGGCTTCCCCCGGCGTTGTTGACCACCACGTCGAGGCCGCCGAACCACTCCTCCACCTGGGAGATCAAGGCGTCGACCTGGTCGGGCTCACGCACGTCGCAGGCCACGAAGCGGGCGGCACGATCACCGGCGGTCGGTAGCGACTCGGGCTCGTTCCGCCCGCAGGTCACCACCTCGGCGCCGGCACCGAGGAACTTCTCGCAGATCACGCGTCCGATGCCCTTGGTGCCACCAGTCACCAACACGACGGCGCCGGTGAAGTCGAACTGTGCTGGTGTCATGGTTGGGTCTCGGTCATGAGTGGGCCTTCGTCATGACCCCCTTCTAGCCTGCGCGACATGCCGATCACCTGCACCACGACCGACGGCGTCGCCGAGGTCGTCATGAACAACCCGCCCGTGAACGCCCTCACCGTCGCGGGCTGGTTCGAGCTCGCCGAGGTGATCACCGCCGCGGGACGCGACCCCGAGGTCGGCGCACTGGTGCTGCGCGCCGAGGGCAAGGGGTGGAACGCGGGGGTCGACATCAAGGAGATGCAGTCGACCGAGGGATACGACGCGCTCCTCGGAGCGAACCGCGGCTGCTACGCGGCGTTCGCAGCGGTCTACGAGTGCGAGGTGCCCGTCATCGCCGCGGTGCACGACTTCTGCCTCGGAGGCGGGATCGGGCTCGTGGGCAACGCCGACATCGTGGTGGCGGCCGAGGGCACGCGTTTCGGGCTCCCCGAGGTGAACCAGGGGGCACTCGGCGCTGCGACGCATCTGGCGCGCTTGGTGCCCCAGCACAAGATGCGGGAGATGGTGTACACCGCCGAGCCGGTCGACGCCTCGGTGCTCGAGTCGTGGGGATCGGTGTCGCGGGTGGTGCCGACCGACGAGCTGCGCGCGGCTGCGATGGAGATCGCCGAGAAGATCTGCACCAAGAGTCGGTTCGTGATCCGCCGGGCGAAGGAGTCGCTCAACGCGATCGACCCGGTCGACGTGAAGCGCAGCTACCGGTTCGAGCAGGGGTTCACCTACGAGCTCAACCTGTCGGGCGTGTCCGACGAGGCCCGGGATGCCTTCGTGTCGAAGACGGACGCACGCTTCACCAAGTAGCGCTCAGGCTCGGTCTCTCAGGGCCAGCTCGCTCAGGGACCGGTGGTGCTGGTCGTGCACTCGGCTCGGTAGCGCTCCGACATGTGCGAGGAGGCCTCGCCGAACTTCTTGTCGTTCATCGACTTCACCCCGGAGCCACCGGCGAACCAGGTCGGCGAGTAGGCCTCGGCCTCGGCCTCGGCCTCGAGTGCCTCGGCCCGATCCTCGAAGATCTCCGCGTCCTCACCCTCTGAGAGGTCGGCCATCTCCTCCATCATCATCACGGAGATCTCGATCGCCTTCTTCACCTCTTCGGGCGTCCGGGGCACGGCGCTGAGGGATTGGCTGGCGGCGGCGACGAGTGCGCAGAGGTCACCGTCGGCGGCCGCGATGTCCTCGGTGACCTGCTCGACCTCGGCGTCGAAGCCCACCGGGACCGTCGACGAGGTCGAGAGGTTCGACTCCGCGGCTGCCTCACCACCTGTGCTCGATGGGGCACTGGTCGGCGACGCCTCGCTCCCGTCGTCGGTCTGGTCGCATGCAGCGACCGCGACCACGATGGCCAGCAGGACCAGCCATCGAAACGATCTCTGGGACATCGACACATGCCTTTCCGATGAGTGGAACCGGATGAAGGTAGCCGCGCGCCCGGCGTTCGACCGGTCAGCGCCCCTCCGTCTACGGTGCGATCTGACGCTCCATCAGATTTCCGGCGCGCCTTCGGACAGATTTCCGCGGGCCTTGGGGCCGGCGATGCGACCCGGAGGAAGCGGTGGCGATTCCCGACAAACGCACGACGGAGACGGATGTCGTCTCGGAATTGCGGGACGGCATGACGATCGGGATCGGGGGGTGGGGATCGCGACGCAAGCCGATGTCGCTGGTCCGTGAGATCCTCAGATCCGACCTGAAGGACCTCACAGTCGCGAGCTACGGCGGCCCCGATGTCGGGCTGTTGTGTCGCGCCGGCAAGGTGCGGCGAGTGGTGTCGGGATTCGTGTCGCTCGACTCGATCCCGCTCGAGCCGCACTACCGAGCGGCACGTCAGAACGCCTCGATCGAGGCGACCGAGTGGGACGAGGGGATGCTGCTGCTCGGTCTGCAGGCAGCCGCCTGGCGAGTGCCCTTCCTTCCGACCCGCGCCGGGCTCGGCTCGGACCTGCCCCGGCTCCAGCCGGAGCTGCGGACGGTCCGGTCGCCGTACGGGTCGGGCGAGGAGCTGCTCGCCGTGCCGGCGCTGCACCTCGACGTGGCGCTCATCCACATGCACCGCGCGGATCGCGGTGGGAACGGGCAGTTCCTCAACAGCGACCTCTACATGGACGACCTGATGGCGCAGGCCGCCGACCGGTGCTTCATGAGCTGCGAGCGGATCATCGAGACCGAAGAGTTCCCGAACCACGGCCCGTTGCACACCCAACGCATCTCGCGGCTGATGACGACGGGCGTGATCGAGCGGCCCGGCGCGGCGCACTTCACCGAGTGCCCTCCCGACTACGCCCGCGACGAGGCGTTCCAGAAGGAGTACGCGGCGACGGCCAAGAGCGACGAGGCATGGGACGCGTTCCGGGCCAAGTACCTCGACGTGAGCGAGGACGACTACCAGCGACTGGTGGGGGTGCGGCAATGAGCGCAGAGCTCGGGGGAGAGACCGGCGAGTTGGGAGCACCGACCCGGGCCGAGATCTGCTGCGTCGCGGTGGCCGAGGCGTTCCGCGGTGACGGGGAGCGGCTCGCGAACCCGATCGGGATCATCCCGATGGTGGGGGGCCGCCTGGCGCGCGAGACCTTCGAGCCCGACCTGGTCATGACCGATGGGTTCGGCGCGTTCGCCGCGAACCCGCTGCCGCCGGGCGCCGATCCGGACGACGCGATCGTCGAGGCGTGGAACCCGTATCCGCAGATGTTCAGCGTGCTGTGGAACGGCAAGCGCCACGTGATGATGGGCGCGACCCAGGTCGACCGCTATGGGAACCAGAACATCGCCTGCATCGGCGACTGGCACCGGCCCCGCTCGCAGCTGCTCGGCTTCCGCGGGGCGCCGGGCAACACGATCAACCACACCACCAGCTATTGGGTGCCCGCGCACAACCCGAAGGTGTTCGTCGAGGCCGTCGACGTGGTGTGCGGCATCGGCTACGACCGTGCCCGGGAGCTCGGCGCGGAGGCATCGCGGTTCCACGAGGTGCGACGAGTCGTGTCGAACCTCGGCGTGTTCGACTTCGAGACCGACGACCACCGCATGCGACTTCGATCGGTGCACCCGGGGGTGACGGTCGACGAGGTGGTGGAGGCGACGGGCTTCGAGCTCGTGGTCCCCGACGACGTTGCCGAGTCGCGCCTGCCGACCGACGACGAGCTGCAGCTGATCCGCGACGTGATCGACCCGACGCGCCAGCGGGAGCGTGAAGTGCCCAATGACTGACGTGCTCGCCACGCGGGCGGCGGCGCTGTTCGGGGTGCGGCTGCCGATCGTGCAGACCGGCATGGGCTGGGTGTCGGGAGCGTCGCTGACCGCCGCGACCAGCGAGGCCGGTGGGCTCGGGATCCTGGCGTCGGCGACGATGACGCTCGACGAGCTGCGCGTCGCGATCGACAAGGTCGAGGAGCGCACGTCGAACCCGTTCGGCGTGAACCTGTTGCCCAACCAGCCCGACGCCGCGGACCGTCTCGGCCTGATCATCGACCGGGGCGTGCCCGTGGCCTCGTTCGCCGCCGCACCGCGGCCCGAACAGGTGGCGCGACTCAACGACGCCGGGGTCATCACGATCGTGACCGTCGGCGCCAAGCGTCACGCCGAGAAGGTGGCGGAGATCGGCGTGAAGGCGGTGATCGCCCAGGGCGGCGAGGGCGGTGGCCACACCGGATCGGTCCCCACCTCGCTGTTGTTGCCCCAGGTCGTCGACGGCGTGGCCGGGACCGACGTGGTCGTGTTGGCGGCCGGCGGGTTCTACGACGGTCGAGGGCTCGCCGCGGCGCTGGCCTACGGCGCCGACGGAGTTGCGATGGGGACGCGGTTCCTGCTGACCGCGGAGTCACAGGTACCCGACAATGTGAAGTCGATCTACCTCGAGACGCCTCTGCTGGGCACGGTCGTCACGACCGCGATCGACGGTGCGCCCCAGCGCGTGATCCGCACCGCGATGATCGACGCGCTCGAGAAGGCGCCTGGTGTGATGCGATTCCCACGGGCCGCCGCCAACGCGCTCAAGTTCCGGAAGCAGACGGGCGTGTCGCTGACCGAGCTCGCGAAGACGGGACTCGCCATGAAGCGGGACCAGGAGCTGACCTGGGCCCAGGTCGCGCTGGCGGCGAACGCACCGATGCTGACCAGGGAGGCGATGGTCGACGGCCACCCCGAGGTCGGCATCCTGCCGACCGGTCAGGTGGTCGGGGCGATCGATGCGCTGCCGAGCGTGGCCGCGGTGCTCGCCGACATCGAGTCGGGTGCGCGTGCCGCGCTCGGGCGCCTCTGCGACTGAGCGCACGCCCGATAGGGCAGGCCTGCCGATTGCGGCCCACCCGCCCGTCGCGCAGGGTGATGGCACGTCTGCGAGGGAGCGATCATGGTTGCTGGATCGATTGGCCGTCGGTGGTGGGCCATTGCCGCGCTCGTGGCGGTGGCGGCGTTGTCCGCGTGTTCGTCGCCGGTGCCTCCCACGCCGCCTCCGAGCGGTGTCGTTCGGATCGCGACCGACGCGACGTTCCCTGCCCTCAGCGACGACGGGCGCTACGTCGCCTACATCCGGAGCATTCCGAACCCGTTCATCTCGCCCAGCTACCTGTTTCGGTTCGACCGTGCCACTGGCACCGAGGAACTGGTGTCGAAGCGCCCGGACGGCTCGCCCGAGATCGTGCCAGGGAGCGAGCCCACTGTCTTCGAGGAGACCCCGCCGGCGATCAGCGGCGACGGCCGTTACGTGGCGGTGCGCTCGATGGGCCGGCACTCGACGTTGGACACGAACTTCGGATACGACATCTACCGGTTCGACACCCAGACCGGAGCGATCGACCTCGTCAGCGTGAAGCCCGACGGCGGCCTCGGAGCGGGCGACCGCTGCTCGGCGGGTGGCCCGTGCGGCACCGGTTCGGTCGGGATCAGCGACGACGGGCGCTTCGTGGTGTTCCCGTGGGGGCCCGACGACCTGGTCACCGGCGACGGGAACGGGAGTGCCGACGTGCTGCGTCGCGACATGGTCACCGGCACCACCCAGCTCGTTTCGGTCACGGCGGGCGGGGTGCAGGGTGGCGCAGCGTCGGGAGCCGCTTCGGTGAGCGATGACGGTCGACAGGTCGCGTTCTCGACGAGCGCGACCAACCTCGTGCCGGGGAGCAACGCTGCGACCGTTCTGGTCAAGGACACCCTGACCGGGACGTTGACGCGCCTGTCGGACCCCTCGAGCTCCCGGCCGTATGCGTTGTGGCCCGCCATCTCGGGCAACGGGATGTTCGTGGCGATGGTCGAGTCCGAAACCCTGGACCTGAACGGCCCTGGGAGCAAACAGGTGACGAGGCGACGGGTTGTCGACGGCGCGATGGAGCTCGCGTCGAGGAGCCCCGCGGGTGATCCGGTCGACGGTCTCAACTTCTTCCCGTCCATCTCCGACGACGGCCAACGCATCTCGTTCGCGAGCTCCGCCGTCAATCTGGTGCCCGGCAGCCTGAGCCTGGACGTCTACCTGACGAACCTGACCTCCGGTCAAGTGGCCAGAGTCTCCAGGA
>DATEEV010000281.1:0-2623 GCA_035281005.1 Microthrixaceae bacterium
CGAGCGGGGTGAACTCACGCCCACCGAACAGGACGTCGATCGGCTCGATCTCCTCGCGGACGAACTGGTCCATCCAGTCGAGCTTCTCCTGGAACTCGGGCTCGGTCTCGAAGTCCCATGCCATCGCATACCCCCTGTGACTGAGCTCCGGCTTCGCCGACGCTCGCGTTCGTCTGAGCTCAGATGTACTCTATCCGGAATGTCATTCCCGATTTCCAGTGGATCATTCCGGGCGGCCGATCCCGACGGTCCGTCGCTCGCCGAGCAGGCGGCGCGCCGATCCACGTCACGGCTCGTCGCGGCTCGGGCCGCGGAGGCCGAGGCCCTCCTGCGGGCCGGCATGGCGGTGATGGAGCGGGCCGGAACCGCACGTCGAGCGACCGTCGCCGAGATCGTGAAGGAGTCGGGCCTGTCGAACCAGGCCTTCTACCGCCACTTCGCGAGCAAGGACGATCTGGTCGCGGCCTTGATCGACGAGGGCGCGCGGCGGCTCGCGTCCTACCTCGAGCACCGCATGGCGTCGATCGACGACCCGGTCGACCAGGTGCACGCCTGGATCACCGGCGTGCTGTCCCAGGCGACCGACCCAGCGGTCGCGGCGCCCACGCGTGCGGTCGCCTGGAACCGGGGGCCGCTCACCGGAGAGGCGCACGGCCAGGCCCGCCAGGCCGACGCTCGCAGTTGGGGCCTGCTCGAGGCGCCGCTCGAGGCGCTCGGCCGGCCCGATCCCGCCGCGGATGCCTACCTCATCGGCACCCTCGTGTTCGACGTGCTCGTCGAAGCGCTGTGGGCCGACCCGACGCCCGGCACGGACGACCTCGCGTTCGTGACCGACTTCTGCCTCGGGGCGATCCGACACTGAGACTCCGGCGCGCGCCCGGCATCGGCTGCGCTGCGACTACCGGTTGTTCATGTATCGAGTGATGGCTTCCGCGATCTGGACGTGGTCGCCGGTTTCGACGTGAAGACCGTCTGCGGTGTACCCGTACACCCCGTCGACGGCGATGTACTCCGCCCCTACGGAACCGGCGTTGTCCCGAATGATCTGATTGAACTCGTCCACCTTCGAATTCATCACCTCGTTCTGCCAGTAGATCGGCGTTCCGTACTGCATTTGCGGCGTCTCGAAGAAGAACACCTCCACCCCAAGGCTCTCCAGCTGCTCGGCGGCGGTGAGATTCATCTCCGCAGTGTCCTGCGGGGTGTACGTCGCGAGCAGGGTGTTGAACGCGCAGTTGACGATCGCGTAGATGTCCGACGCCGGCACGCCTTCATCGATCTCGGTCTGCGCCATGGCGTTCACGAGCGGCACGCCATATGAGTGGATCCCGGAACCGTTCACCGCGGCTTTGACGACACTCGCTGCGCCGCGGAGCGTGAGCTCGTCCACATAGGAATACGGAACGACCGGATCGAACTGCGGCGTGAGCCAGTTGTCGATCCGGTTGAAGGACCCAGTGGTGTTGGAGTCGCATCCGGCGACATAGGTCTTCGCCGCGGGCCCGGGCTCGAGCCCCGTCCGCGCGTACGACGGCGGCCTTCCTCCAGCCGAGAGCTCGGTCATGCATGCCGTCAGTCCCATGAGCCCGGCGAGGACCACCGCCATTCGTCGTCGAACGCGCGCCGCCCGCGACCAGCTCCCACCACGCCTCGCCACCATTGCATTTCCCTTCCTCCATCGACGTCGTCCGACGCCTTCCACCGGGGAGCATCATCTACGAACTCGAACCACACCGGAACCGGCAGGCCTGCCCTTCAGCGCCAACCGCCACCTCACGAGGCGCGCAACGTGTAGCCCCGTCGGTAGACCGAGCCGATCGTCACCCCGGTGGGGGCGAGTCGGCGGCGGATCCGCGCCACGATCACCTCGACCAGGTGCGGGTCGGCGTGCTCGTCGCCCCACACATCGCGTAGGAGCTCGGCCTTGGAGTGGACCACGCCCGGCCGCGCCGCCAGCGCCGCGAGCACCTGGGCCTCGGTGTCGGTGAGGTCGAGCTCGGTGTCGCCGACCGACACCCGGGTGCCCCGCAGCACCAGCGAGGCCTCCCCGACGGCCACCACGACGCGTCGGGCGAGGAGCTCGTCGGCCACCCGGCGGACGAGCGGACCGAGCCGCCAGGTGCGCGGCACGACCAGGTGCTCCGAGTCCAGACCGTGACCGCGGGCGACGTCCGCGCACACCGGTCCCACGCAGCCGACGACCACCGAGCCGTCGATCAGTGCGGAGGTGAGCGTCTCGCGCAGGCCGCGCTCGTCGGCGAGATCGAGCCAGTTCGTGATGGCCGGCCCTGCCGTGAAGGTCACCGCGTGCACCTTCCCCGCGATCACCGACTCGGCGAGCCGTACCGCCGGGTGGGGGTCCTCGGGCAGCTGCCACACGTAGACGGGTACCTCGATCACCTCCACCCCCGCCTGACGGAGGCGTTCGGCCTGGGCATTGGTGCCCCGACCGTCGAGCTGCAGCACCACCGAGTCACCGGGGCGGACGAGCTCGAGTGCCAGATCGACCGCGTCGGAGAGGCGCTCACTGGTCGCCCGGACCTCCACGTCGAGTCCCTGGGAATGGATGGCACCCGACGCCTTCGGCCCCCGGGCGACGATCTTCGACCCCGCGAGGGCCTCG